>JAIERD010000151.1 GCA_019747155.1 Pseudomonadaceae bacterium | reverse complement strand
GGTGGTCGGGAAATCCGCCGCCGTCCCAGTGTTCTTGGTGATGACGGATCAAGGTGGCAGCATCCCGTAACGGCTCTAGCGCCATGAGCAGCGACTCGCTCTGCGTCGGGTATTTGCGGTAGGTGTCGCGCTCGTTGCGGTACAGCAAGTCTGAGGGAGAGCTGATTAACTCGTCGCTCCAGCTAAGTTTGCCAATGTTGTACAGCGCGGCGGCCATGGCGATGTCGCGGCTGCTGTGGTCATCAATATGCTGGTTGGCGCAAAAGGCGCGGACCAGCAAAATCACCTGTTGATTGGTTTGCTTGTCGCGCGGCAGGCGCTGGTTGATCAGCATGGAAAATACTTCGGTGCTGATCACATAGCTGCGTTGCAATTCGTCGTAGGCCAGGTCGAGCATGTCGGCGGTTTGCTGCAGTTCGGCAGTGCGGTCTTTAACGCGCATCTCGAGGTTTTCATTCAGTTCGCGCAGTGCTTCGTTCTGCCGGCGGGTGAGTACCACCAGGCGCCGCCGTTCACGCTCGGCGTGCTGCATGGCGAGCGCTTGACGCAGGGTCATGAGCAGCTCTTCATCATTCCAGGGCTTGCTGATGTAGCGGTAAATCTGCCCCTCGTTAATGGCTTTGACGATGGTGTTTATCTCGGCATAGCCGGTGAGCAGAATGGTCATGCAGTCGGGTTTGCGTTTGTTGACTTCGCTGAGCAGGGTCGCACCGTCCATCCCCGGCATGCGCGCATCGGAGACCACCAGATCGATGGCGTGCTTCTCGAGCAACAGCAATGCATCTTCCCCGCCGTGGGCAAAAAACAACTCGTAGGGTTGGTTGCGTAGCACCCGGCGCAAACTATTGAGAATGGCGTCTTCGTCATCCACCAAGAGGATTTTCTGCTGCGGTTTGACCGCAATAGAGGCTTCGCTCATACGTGGCCCCCAGTGGCTATTGCGGGTGCCAGGGGTTGTTTGATTGGCAGGTGGATTTTGAAGCAGGAGCCGATGCCCGGTGTGCTGTTGACCGTAATGCGGCCGTGATGTTTTTCGATGATATTGAACGATAACGACAGGCCTAAACCGGTGCCCTTGCCAACGGCTTTGGTGGTGAAGAAGGGGTCGAAGATGCGTTTGCTGATCTCGGCTGTCATGCCGCTGCCGGTGTCTTCGATTTCAATGCAGACTTCATTCTCGCTGCTGTGGGTGCGCAGGGTGATGCTGCCAAAGCCATCAATGGACTGCGCCGCGTTGACCAGTAAATTCATAATGACTTGGTTGATCTGCGGGCCGATGCATTCGAGTGGTGGTATGGCGGTGAACTCTTTGATGATTTCGGCTTTGTACTTGATCTCGTTGTTGACCATGTTCAGCGTGCTTTCAATGCCCTCGAGCAGGTTGGTTTCGGCAAAGGCTTCGTCGCCGACATGGGAGAAGTTGCGCAGCGAGCTGATGATTTTTTTGACCCGCTCCACGCCGTCGTTGGAGTCATGCAGCAGGCCGCTGATGTCGTCGCGAATAAAGGCGTAATCATATTTTTTCTTCAGGTCCTCCAATTCAAGACCGCCCCATTCGCTCATGTCGTCGACCAGGCTGAGGAGCTGGCGAACGTAATCGGCGAGGGTTTTTAAATTGGAGGCTACGAAGCCTATCGGGTTGTTGATTTCATGGGCGACCCCTGCGGCAAGTTGACCAATGGCGGCCATTTTTTCTGATTGCAGCAGCTGGTTATTGGCCTGCTTGAGCTGCTGGTGCAGCGTCTCGGTGACGGCATGCTTTTGTTTCAGGCTTTTAAGGGCATCGAGCAGCATGTCGTGGGCCAAGACGGCGCTGCTGTTATCAAATATGGCTAGGCCCAACAGCGGCGTTTCCAGTTCATCCATGAAGCTGTAGAGGATGGTGGCCTGCTGCATGGGTTGCGACTGTTCGCCGTCATCGATATGGGCGGCGCTGTTGAGATGAATCAGGTAGGGGGTATCGCGCCACACCGTCTGGATCGGCTCGCCGGTGTCTCTGACGTGCTTAAGCATGGCGTGCCAGTTAGGGTTCTCGACCTCGGGGAACACCTGCGCGAGTGGCCGACCGAGCAGTTGCGGGTGTTTGACCGGAAGGCGATTGAGGATGAACTGGTTGCAGTAGTTTATGTTCAGCTGGCTGTCCAAAATCAGTAGCCCCGCACCGATATGCTCGATGGCTGCTACGACGCGCATTGCCGTTCTCAGTTCATGCATAACTTATCCCTTGGCCCATCCCTGCGTTATGGCTTGAGCATAGAGGCTGTTTATTGGTCTTGCCGGCGCGGTCAGGGCTTTTGATGTTGGGCGTGGGTTAGTTAAACCCTTGTTTGCGCTTAATGTCCGGGGGCAAGTCGCCGAGTGGCGGGCGCTGTAGCTCAATGGCGCAGACTTTGGGCGCGGCTGCCAGCGCGGCAACAAACTGCCGTGCGGCACTAACGCCTCGATGGTGGCTGGCAGAGATGGGCGAGCTAAGCCCTGGAGGTCTCAGGCTCTAGTCCTTTTGGACTAGAGTAAGGGCGCAGTTGAATCACTTATAGTTATCTGCCGATAGCCCGGTCGCCGCTGTTGCAGCGCGGCGCTGGGTTGGCTGGCAAGTTTTTAGCTCGATCAAGGGTGAACGATGGATCAGCACGGCAGCCTCAACTCAACCAGCGCTCGGCAAAAGCGTTTTGCCCGCTTGTGGTTGGCGCTGCTTGGCCTGTTGCTGCTGGCCATTTGGTTGTTGCCAGATTCGGCCGAGCTCAAGCAAAGCAATATCTGGTTTCCCACTTGGTTGCACACGGTCAGCGAGTTTTTTGCCATTGCGGTGGCGCTTTTGCTGTTTAGCGTGACCTGGCACAGCTACCGCATAGACAGCGCTGGCAATCTGCAGCTACTGGCGTGCGGCTTTCTCGCCGTGGGTTTGCTCGACATGGCCCATGTGCTGTCCTATCGCGGCATGCCGGATTTCGTGACCCCCGCCAGCCCGAATAAAGCCATCGACTTCTGGCTGGCCGCACGCCAGCTGGCGGCCGTTTGTTTGTTGACGGTGTCGCTGCGTGGCTGGCAGCCGTTGCGCCGCGTAGGCGCGCGCTTTTACCTGTTGGCAGCGGCGCTGCTGCTGGTGGCGAGCATGATTTACCTGCAGCTGTGGTATCCGCAGCTATTCCCACCGACCTTTATTGACGGGCAGGGGCTGACGCCGCTGAAGATCCAAGTCGAATGGTTGGTAATTGGCTTGCTCAGCATCGCCGCCGCGCGCTTCTGGCGGGCCAGTCACGGCGTTCAAGTTTACGATGCTCACGGTCTGTTTCTGGTCGCGGCGGTGTCGATTCTGGCCGAGCTGTGCTTTACCGCTTACAGCAATGTGCATGACATCTTCAGCTTGCTTGGCCATCTGTACAAAATTATTGCCTACGGCTTTCTGTATCAGGTGATGTTTATTTCCAGCGTGCGCGAACCTTACCGGCGCCTGGCGCGGGAAGTTGCCGAGCGGGAGGCGGCCGAGCAGAAAATCGAAGTGCTGGCCTTCTATGACAACCTCACCGGCTTGCCCAATCTTGATCTGCTGCGTGACCGCACCGCCCAGGCGTTAACCAGCAACCAGCGCAGTCAGCTGCATGTGGCGCTGCTGTATATGGATGTCGACGGCTTCAAGACGCTGAATGATTCGCTCGGCCACTCCTACGGTGATGCCTTGTTGCGCGTTCTGGCGGAGAGCCTGCATGGGCTGATTCGCGACAGCGATACCCTGTGCCGCTCGGGCGGCGATGAGTTCGTGATTCTCTTGCCCGACCTGGACAGCCCTGAGGATGCGGCGGCCATCGCCGACAAGATCATGCGCCTGTTGCAGCAGCCGATTACCCTGCTCGGTCGCACGCTCAGCACCTCGCTGTCGCTTGGGGTCGCGGTCTCGCCAAGCGATGGGCGTGATTTTGAAGCCCTGCTGCGCAATGCCGAAACCGCCATGTACAAGGCCAAACAGGCCGGCCGGGAGCGCTGGCGGTTCTTCGATAGCAGCATGAACGAGGATGCGTTGGAGCGCCTCAATCTGCTGAGCGACTTGCGCCAAGCTGTGGCCGCCGATGAGCTGTTGCTGCATTACCAGCCGCAAGTGGACTTGCGCACGGGCGAGCTGCTGGGGGTCGAGGCGTTGATCCGTTGGCAGCATCCGCAGTGGGGGTTAGTGCCGCCGGTGCGTTTTATCCCGGCAGCGGAAGAGAGCCGGCTGATTGTGCCCATCGGTGAGTGGGTGATTCAGCAGGCCTGTCGCCAGGCCATGCTGTGGCGGCAAGCGGGGTTACGGGTACCGCAAGTTGCGGTCAATGTCTCGGCGATTCAGCTGCAACAGGGCAATCTCGAACAGCAGGTGTTACAGGCCCTGAGCAGCACCCAGCTGCCGGCCGGGATGCTGGAGCTGGAAATCACCGAGTCGAGCCTGCTCGATTACACCGATGAGGTCTTGGCGACCCTCAAACGACTGAAGACCATGGGCGTGAAACTGTCGATTGATGACTTTGGTACCGGTTATTCCAGCCTTGCCTACCTGCGCAAGTTGGCGGTCGACAAACTGAAGATTGACCAGTCATTCGTTCGCGAGCTGACCAGCAGCGCCGACAGCCGGGCGATCGTCATGGCCATCATCCAAATGGCCAAGTCCTTGGG
>JAIERD010000469.1 GCA_019747155.1 Pseudomonadaceae bacterium | reverse complement strand
CTTTGGCCTGGTTGGCCAGGGTGGCTTGCAGGGCTTCCTGACGTGAGCTGAAGCCTTCATCTTTGAGTACGTTAATCCGGTCGGCGAGGCCGATGGACAGCGTGATCAGCTCAATGGTAACGCCGACTTTGACCACCGTGGAGCCAAACAGGTCAAACAGCTCAAAGCCCAGGGAGGCGGCGGTGACTATCACAAAGGCGGTCAGCAACACGCTCCAGGCCAGGGTGTAGTAAGAGCCGTAACGCACGCCCTTGCGCCAGGCGTAGATGCCCACCAGAAACAGCCCTAGGGAGGTGCTGAGCAGCGTCAAGCTGGCAAGGATGTTCCAGGCTTGCAAGTCGAGCAGCAGGCCGGAAAGCAGCAAGGCGAAAATCACCAGTATCAACAGGCGCAGGCCCGTGTCCAGGCGCGGGAAAAACTGTTTGGTGTGCAAAAAATGGCGACTGAATTGTGCGGCGGCCAAACATTGCAGGTACATCAGGATGTAGATGCTCACCGACTGAAAGGCCACATGTTCGGGCAGCAGTTTGAACAGCATGCCGTCGAAGCAGGCAGCCAGCAGGCCGACGTTTACGCCGTAAGCCAGGTACCAGAAGTACGCCGGTTCGCGCAGCGAGGCAAACAGAAACAGGTTGTAGAAAATCATCGCGAACAGCACGCCATAAAAGGCGCCGCTCCAGCCCATCAGGTTTTCTTGGGCGGCGGCGCTGGCGGCGTAGGTGCTGAAGTACACCGGTACGAAGACGGTGCTGGTAGTTTCAATTCGCAGGGTTAATTGGCTGGTGCCACGGGCCAGATCCAGCGGGAACCAGAAGTTACGCACCTGTACCGGGCGGCGGGCGAAGGCAAAGCTGTCGCCGCTCTCTTGACTTTGCAGGCTGCCGTCGGGGCTTTGCAGGTAAACCTTAAGGTCGTCGAGGAGCGGGTAATTGACTTCGAGAAAACCCGCCAGGTTGTGCGGGCGGTGGTTGGCAAGCTCGATCCGAAACCACCACACAGAGGCATTTTTGCCCAGGTTGGCGTGCTCGCCGTTGACCGCGTGAAAACGCTCGTTGGGCAGCGCTTGCACCTGTTGCAGGCTGAGTGTGCCTTTGGGGTCTTCCAGATAGCCCATATGCGGGCCGAGCGACAGGCGCAGGTCATCGGAGTCCAGGTTGACGGGTGACAGCGCCCAAGCGGCATTGCTTAACAACAGCCAGAACAGCAACAGACTAATGCGAGGCATTAAAGGACCTCTTTTTTGTAATATGTCCGCAGCGCACTGTGCCGACATGTTGGCGGTTGTTCAAGTGGCGTTTTATGCGCCTGGCTGGGCGATTTCGCCGACTTTAGCCGCCTGGATGCGGTTAAGACCGGCATGGCGGTTAGCGACTTTTAACAGCATAGCGTTTGTTCACAGGCCCGTCGGCTGGCGGGTTATTGGCCGCGAATCAAGCTGCGCAGGGCAAAGCGATTGGGGTGACAGGCTTCGGCGACCATGCGCGGTACCGGCAGGGGCTCGTTATTTAGCCAGGCAGCCAGCAGTTCGCCGGACAACGGCGCGCTGATCAAGCCCCGCGAGCCGTGGCCGCTGTTGACATATAAACCGTCCAGCCAAGGGCAGGGCAGCTCGGTGCGCCAGTTGGCGTTCTTGCCAAGCTTGGCGTATTGCCGGAGAAAGGCTGAAGCATCCGCCAGTGGGCCAACAATCGGCAGGTAGTCCGGGCTGGTGCAGCGAAATGCGGCCCGGCCTTGCAAGGTGGCTGGGTCGAGTTCGGCGCTGTGCAGGCGCGCCGCCAGATCGCTGGAAATCTCCTCGAGTAATTGCAGGTTACTGGCGTGCTCGGCGTTGTTGATGGTGAGATCTGTGCTGGTGAAATCGAAGCTGGCGCCGAGGCAGTGCTCTCCGTTACGCGCTGGGGCGACATAGCCTTCGGCGCAGACCACGGTGCGTAACTCACTGCTGGCGGCGGTCTGCGGCAGACGGGTGATTTGCCCGCGAATCCGTTTGAGCGGCAATTCGGCGGCCTGGGCAAAGTGGCGAATATCGGCCGCGCCTGCCAGCACCACCACCGGCGCGCTGGCCAATAACTGGCCCTGGCTGGTGGCTTGCCAACCGTCGGGGTGTGGCGTTAGTTCGAGCACATCGCTGTGGGTGAGCAGACGAATTTGCGGGTGTTTGGCCAGCAGTTGGCACAGCGCCGGCGGATGCACCCAGCCGCCTTCGGGATAAAACAGCCCGCCGGCCGGCAAGGCGATGCCCGCGCGGCTTCCGGCCTGCGTCTGGCTTAGGGGTTGTAACAAATCGGCGGGGAAGGCCGCTGCCAACTGGGTCTGGCGGGCCAACTCCTTCTCATTCAAGGCCAGTTGCAGCACGCCACAGGCGGCCCAGTCGTTGCTGTGCAGTTGCTCCAGCAAACGCCGGGTGTAACCAAAACCACTGACGATCAACCGCGACAAGGCGGTGCCGTGGGCGGACAGCTTGAGGTAGAGCACCCCCTGCGGATTGCCCGAGGCTTCTTGCGCCAGTGCGCCGTGGCGCTCCAGCAAGGTGACTTGCCAGCCGCGAGCGGCCAGGCTGGCGGCGCTGGCACAACCGGCCAGCCCCGCGCCGATCACCAGCGCATGGCGCACGGCCGGGTTAAAGGGCGGGCGGGCGAACCAGGGTTTTACCGCAGGCGTGGTCTGGCCAATAAATTGGCCCTTGAGCACTTCCCATTTACGGCCGATGCCAGGCACTCGTTTCATCTTGAAACCGGCGGCATTCAAGGCCCGGCGCACATCGCCGGCGCTGCAGAAAGTGCCTAGAGTGGTGCCGGGGTGAGACAAACGGGCCAGCTCGGCAAACAACTCGGGACACCACATTTGCGGGTTGCGCTGGGGCGCAAAGCCGTCGAGAAACCAGGCGTCAATGGGTGCGTCCAGCTCAGGCAATTGCTCCAGGGCATCGCCAATCAACAGGGTCAGGCTGACCCGCCCGCTGCTTAAGGTGAAGCGCTGAAAGCCCGGATGCACGGCCAGGTATTGCGCGAGCAACTGTTTGCTATAGTCGGCCAGCTCCGGCCAGAGGGCCAGGGCGCGCTGCAGGTCGCTGCGGGTCAGCGGGTATTTCTCGACGCTAACAAAGTGCAGGCGGCAATCGCTGGGAGCGCTTTGCTCAAACAGTTGCCAGGCACAGAGGAAATTCAAGCCTGTGCCAAAGC
Organism: Pseudomonadaceae bacterium; assembly: GCA_019747155.1. Classification (GTDB taxonomy): domain Bacteria; phylum Pseudomonadota; class Gammaproteobacteria; order Pseudomonadales; family Pseudomonadaceae; genus Aquipseudomonas. The sequence continues at coordinate 1,449 of JAIERD010000469.1, read as the reverse complement.
CGGTTTCCCCTATCACCAACTGGCCGCCGGCGGGCAGTTCGGCAAAGCGTCGGGCTAGCTCGTTTTGCTCTAGGAACACATGGCGGGTCTCGGCCAGGCCGCCGTCGGTAGCAAAGTACACATCGGCAAATAGCTGCGAGCGTGGCTGGCCCTGGGCATCCCAGTCGAGTTGCGCATAGGGGGATGAAGCTGACGCGGGGAGATCGCTCATGGGCTGAACCTTAAAAACCAGGCGGGCATTCTAGCAGGCCGTGAAAAGCTACTGCGCTAGGCTATGCGGCGTTGAAATCAGCCTCAAATGCTCATTTACGACCAGTAAACTCGGCTTTGGCATCCTGCGTCGCCCTACCTCCTGCATCCATGCAGTCGTGCGCTTTTGACTCGCTGCGTTACGCCTTGTGACCCACATAGATGTGGGAAATGCAGCTGGCCCGTTCGGCGCGGGCGTCGCACTAGCCGTCGCTCGCTACATTTTTCAACGGCCTGCTAGCCGATCTGCGCCAGCCAATTTGATCTGTGGCAATGCTTGCGTGGCCGGCCAGACAACTGTGGCCATGATCCGCTAGGCTGGGTCTATTCAGCTCTGGAGATGCTTATGTTTGAATCCGCCGAAATTGGTCACGCCATTGATAAAGACGCCTATGACGCCGCCGTACCGGCCCTGCGTGAGGCGCTGCTGGAGGCGCAGTTTGAGCTTAAACAGCAGTCGCGCTTCCCGGTGATTGTGTTGATTAACGGCGTTGAAGGCGCCGGTAAAGGCGAAACCGTCAAGCTGCTGAATGAGTGGATGGACCCGCGGCTGATTCAGGTCAGCACCTTCGACCAGCAGAGCGACGAGGAGTTGGCTCGGCCGCCGGCCTGGCGTTATTGGCGGCAATTGCCACCGAAAGGGCAGATGGGCATTTTTTTTGGCAATTGGTACAGCCAGATGCTGCAAGGGCGCGTGCATGGCCGAATCAAGACGGCGGTGCTAGACCAGGCCATTGACGGTGCCCAGCGACTGGAGCAGATGCTCTGCGATGAAGGCGCGTTGATCTTTAAGTTCTGGTTTCATCTGTCGAAAAAACAAATGAAAGCCCGCCTCAATACCCTCAAGGATGATCCGCTGCACAGTTGGCGAATCAGTCCGCTGGACTGGCTGCAGTCGAAAACCTACGACAAGTTTGTCCGTTTTGGTGAGCGTATCTTGCGCCGTAGCAGCCGCGACTATGCGCCTTGGTACGTGGTCGAAGGGGCGAATCAGTACTACCGCAGCCTGACGGTTGGGCGGATTTTGCTCGAGGGTTTGCAAGCGGCCCTGCAAAACCAGGAACCGCCGCAGCGTCATCCCCATGCCGCGCCCTTGATCGCCAGTTTGGATAATTTTGGTTTGCTGGCCAGTCTGGACATGAGCCAGCGGCTGGAGAAAAGCGACTACGAAGAACAACTGGCGGCCGAGCAAGCAAGGTT
>JAIERD010000102.1 GCA_019747155.1 Pseudomonadaceae bacterium | reverse complement strand
AAGCGCTCCACCGTCCACTCGTAGCCTTGCGGCACGACCTTGAAACCCATGAACAGAATGGCCACTGCGAGGCCGACGAAGAGCAACATGACACTGCCAACTTGCATAACGATTCCTTGTATTGCTGGGGGAGGGATTAACTAAACAGCTTGTTTAGTCGGGTTCTGGACTGAGTGTAAACAGCTTCAAGAGATGGGCAATGGCCTTGTTACCTTTGCTTACCCTTACTGCGCTCCGGCTTCGAGGGGCACGCTGGCGCTGGCACAGACGCGATTGCGGCCGGCTTGCTTGGCCAGATACAAGCGGCGGTCGGCTTCGTTGATCAGCTGTTCGAGTTGTTGCTGTTGTGCGCGGTCGGTCACCCCGAAGCTGCCGCTGAGGCTGACCTGCTGCTCCCCGGCTTGCAGGGCTATGGCTTGAATTGCCAGGCGCAGCCGCTCTGCCAGTGCTTGGGCGTGGGCCAGATCGGTTTCCGGCAATAGCAGCAGAAACTCTTCACCGCCCCAGCGCGTCGTCAGGTCGCCGGTGCGGCAGCTACGCTCGAGCAGTTTGGCGACGGCTTCCAGGGCCTGATCGCCGAAGTCATGGCCGTACTGGTCGTTGAGCCGTTTGAAGTGATCGAGGTCGAGCATGATCAGTGCGAGCGGCCGCTGATTGCGCAGGCAGGTGCTCCACAATGTGCTGGCTTGCTGGTTGAAGCCGCGGCGGTTGAGCAGGCCGGTCAGTGGGTCGTGTTCGGCCAGGCGCTCGGCGTGCAGTTTGTCCGTCTGCTGCTGGCGCACCTTGAGACTCAGCCCGAGGGCCAGCAGGGTGGCCTGGAGAATAATGCCGATCTTGATGGCGCCGTAGTTCCAGCCGGTAAACGGCAAGGCACCCCACACGGTGAGCGTGGTGATTACCGCGCCGAGCATGCCGCAGAGCGTCGCCGCCTGGTAATAACGTCCCGCCACGCGCCCCTGCCGGAGGGTGATCAAACCCAGCAGGGCCATGCTCACGGTGGCCACCAGGCTGTAGCTGAAGGCCACCAACGCCTCGATTGACTGCTGGCCCAGCAGCAGGCTGATCAGCAGTGCGCCGATGCCGATGGTTGCCAGTGCCTTGAGTAGGCGCAGGGCTTTGGGGGCATTTTGCGCCAGGTCCAGAAAGCTGCTGGCGAAGGCCAGACCGCTGCTACCGAACAGCACCATGCAGACCAGAATGATGTGTTTCTGCAGCTGTGGATTGTTTGCCCAAACCCAGGCAAAACCGTGGCCCGAATAGGCGAAGTTGAGCAGGGCAAACAGACTCAGGTAGATCGAGTAATACAGATAACTGCGATCGCGCAGACCGATAAACAGCATGCTGTTGTAGACGATCAGCGAGAGCAGAAAGCCGTAGATCAGGCCGTAGACGAACTTGTATTCACGGTCGCGGGCGAGAAAGCCCGGTTCGGACAGCACCTCGATTGGCAGTACCAGCGGGTCGGGGCTTTGCGCACGCAGGTAGAGCTGGCTGCTGCCGCTGGGAATTTGCAGGGGCACCACATAGCCAATGCCGGGGATCAACTCGGCGGCGCCGGCCAGGGCATCACCGGATTGCCACTGTTTGAGCAGCTGGCCGTTCTGCAGCAGCGAAAGTTGCAGGGTGTCGATCCAGGTGGTGCCGGTGACCACCAGTACTGAGACCGGCGCGTTGCTGGCGTTGAGCAGTTGCAGTTGCAGCCAGGTCGGCCGACTGCCGATGCCAAAATTCAGAACCGGGCTCTGCCCCGGCCGGCCCTGGCCTTGTTGAAAGCGCGCCATGGCCTGCTCGACTGTCAACGGGCCGTCTTCTTCTTGCAACACCTGGCTGAGCAAGCCGGCGTGGCCGGTGGGCAGCGCGTCGACCTGCAGTGGTTGCGCCCAAGCGCCGCGTGCCAGCCCTAGCAGCAGGCACAGTGTGATCAGGCGTAGGTAGGGGGCGAGTCGTCGCTGCATGCTTATCGGCTCTGCGGTTTGGGGTGACAACGGCCCAAGTCTAACCGTGCAATGCCCCAGCGGTCATGTCTCGCGGTGTGAGCCTGGCGCAGCGGTTATTTCTGCTCGCTTTGCGGGGTCACGCGCAGCACTTCTTCGAGGGTGGTCAGGCCGGCGGCGACCTTTTGCGCGCCAGACAAACGCAAGCTGCGCATGCCTTCTTTAAAGGCCTGGCGACGCAAGGCGACCAGGTCGGTGTCGGCGCTGATCAGGGTTTTCATGCCGTCATTGAGCAACATGATTTCGTACACCCCGGCGCGGCCACGGTAGCCGGTGTCGCGGCATTCCAGGCAACCGACGGCTTGTTGCGCGCCAGTCGGCAGTGGGGCGTTCCAGGGCTTGGTCAGGCTCTGCCAGTCGTCTTCCGCCAGCTCCAGCGGCGCCTTGCAATGCGGGCACAGGGTGCGCACCAGGCGCTGGGCCATTACCCCGAGTAGGGTGGCCTTGAGCAGGTAATGCGGCACGCCGAGTTCCAGCAGGCGGGTGATGGCGCTCGGCGCATCGTTGGTGTGCAGGGTGGAGAGCACCAAGTGGCCGGTGAGTGCGGCTTGAATCGCCATCTCGGCGGTCTCCAGGTCGCGGATTTCGCCGATCATGATGATGTCCGGGTCTTGGCGCATCAGGGCGCGCACGCCGCTGGCGAAGGTCAGGTCGATATTGCTCTGCACCTGCATCTGGTTAAACGCAGGCTCGACCATCTCGATCGGATCTTCGATGGTGCACAGGTTCACCTCGCTGGTGGCCAGGTGTTTGAGCGTGGTGTAGAGCGTGGTGGTTTTGCCCGAACCGGTTGGGCCGGTGACCAGAATGATGCCATTGGGCTGCTCGGTCATGTACTGCCAGCGGCGCAGGTCGTCTGGGGAGAAACCCAGCTGATCGAAGCTTTTTAGCAGCACTTCCGGGTCGAAGATCCGCATCACCATCTTCTCGCCGAACGCGGTCGGCAGGGTCGACAGGCGCAACTCCACTTCGCCGCCATCGGGAATCTTGGTCTTGACCCGGCCGTCCTGGGGTTTGCGCTTCTCGGCGATGTTCATCCGCCCCAGGGATTTCAGCCGGCTGACGATGGCCATGGTCACTTGCGGCGGGAATTGATAGACGTTGTGCAGCACGCCGTCGATGCGAAAGCGCACCGTGCCACGCTCGCGGCGCGGTTCGATATGAATATCGCTGGCCCGTTGCTGGAAGGCGTACTGGAACAGCCAGTCGACGATATTAACGATGTGCGCGTCGTTGGCGTCCGGCTCCTGGTCGCTGGCGCCGAGCTTGAGCAATTGTTCGAAGTTGCCGAAATTACTGAGCTTCTGGTCGACGCTGTTGGCGCCGGTGACCGATTTGGCCAGGCGGAAAAACTCGATGGTAAAGCGCTGAATATCGGTCGGATTGGCCACCACCCGCTTAATCGGCCGCTTGAGCACATGGGCCAGGTTGGCTTCCCAGCCGTGCATAAAAGGTTGGGCGCTGGCGATGGTCACGGCGTCTTTGTCGGCGGCCACGGCAAGAATCTTGTGCCGCTGGGCGAAGGCGTAAGACATCAGCGGGGTGACAGCGGCCACGTCGATTTTCAGCGGGTCGATGCGCATATAGGGCTGGCCGGCCAGCTCGGCGAGCCAAACGGTGAGGCTTTCCAGGTCGAGCTTCTTGCCGTGGCGCAGCAGGTCATCGACCTGCTGGCTGGCGATAAACTCCAGTGGATGCTGCTGATTATTCACCGCGCTGCGGCGAATGTTCAGGCATTGCTCGGCGGTTTCTTGATTGATGCGGCCTTGGCTTACCAACTCGCGCAACAGGTCGTTGAGATCCAGCAAACGATCCGGGGCGGACGAGGGGTTGGCAGACATAGGGCATCCTTGGGGTCGTCGCGACAAACAGCAAATTTATCGGGTTTGCCATTCGTAGGGTGGGCTTTAGCCCGCCGGGATTTTGGCTCTACAACTGGTGGGCTAAAGCCCACCCTACGCCGGCGTTGTAGCTTATTTCATCAGCAGTTTCCACGCCTTGAGCGTCTGCACAGTTTGCGCTTGGGCGCAGCGATCGGCCAACAGTTCGGGGTGCAACTCAGGGTTCAGTGGCCGGCAGGCCAGCTCATTGAGTTTGCACAGTTCACCGTACAGGCGGTCGACTTCCGGCACTTCGAGCACACTGCGGGCCAGGTGTAGCCAAGTCAGCAGGCGTTCGATGCGTGGCAGTTGCTCGGCCAGGTCTTCCGGTTGCTGCTGATAACGCTTGAGCTGCAAAGCCACGCCTTCGTCTTTGATCAGGGTCGGCAGCCAGTTGCCCAGTGGCGCGGCGCCTTGGCGATTGCCACGGTTGTTGCGCTCGGCGGCCCAGCTGCGCGCCAGTAGCCAGCGCGAGGCCTGCAACGAGAACAGGCCCCAGCGGATGCCGCTAAGTTCCTCGGCAAACTGCGCCGGTGCGGCTTGGCGCACGGCGTCGTCGAGCTGGCCGGCCAGGGAGCGTGGGCGCCAGTCGGCGAGCAAGGCATCTAAGTGGTTGCGTAACTCATGGCTGGCCACCCGTGGCGCGGCTTGGCCGAGGCTGCCGAGCAGGGCGCGTAGCTCTACCAGCTGCTCGACCCAGTCGAGCAGCAAACGCCAGTGGCCATTGAAACGGTATTGTTCGGCCAGGCGCTGGC
>JAIERD010000576.1 GCA_019747155.1 Pseudomonadaceae bacterium | reverse complement strand
ATCAGCAGGCTGCCGTACTTACGGGTCAGCTCGCGGCATTTCTGCATAAAGCCGGGCTCGGGCATGACCATGCCGATGTTGGTCATCGCCGGTTCGCACATCAACGCGGCCACGTCGCCTTGGGCCAGCGCGGCCTCCAGTGCGGCCACGTCGTTGAACGGGATCGAGCGGCTGTACTGGGTCAAATCATAGGCCTGACCGATCAAGCCGGAGCGCGGCTGGGTCTCGCCATCGTGGCAACGGACCATCACGTCATCGACGGTGCCGTGATAGCAGCCGTCGAACACCAGCAGCACCTTGCGCTCGGTGATGCCACGGGCCCAGCGCAGCACGTAACGGTTGGAGTCGGTGGCGGTGGCGGTGACTTGCCAGTAGGGCAAGCCGAAGCGGGCGGCCAGCAGCTCGCCGGCAACGATAGCGTCTTCGCCGGGCAGCATGGTGGTCAGGCCATTATTGGCTTGCTCGCTGATGGCTTTGGCGATTGGGTCCGGTGAGTGGCCGAACATGCTGCCGGTGTCGCCGAGGCAAAAGTCGATGTACTCATGGCCATCGACATCATAGAAGCGCGCGCCCTTGGCCCGTTCGACAAACAGCGGCGAAGGCGTCGACCAGTCGGCCATCCAGTGCATCGGTACGCCGCCGAACAGCGAGTGCCGCGCGCGCTCGGCCAGGGCCACCGATTTGGGATTCTGTGCCACAAAGCGCTGCCGCTCGCGGGCTGTGAAGGTTGCTACGGCGGCTGGGCTGATACCACTGGATGTCATGTTGAACGCCTCGTTCGAATTTATGCACATTCTTATTTGTGATCACATATCTGTCAATAGCTGGCGGATTAGCGGACTTTTGCTAAGATGCACTTACTTTTGTGATCACAGTGGTGCATGACTATGACAACTTCAATCTGGCAGGATCAGGTCGCGCTGGTCAGTGGCGCCGGCAGTGACAGCGGCATTGGCCTGGCCATCGCCCGCCGGCTGGGTCGCGCCGGCGTGCGGGTATTGATCACCGCCAGCAGCGCGCGCATCCACCAGCGCGCCGCCGAGTTGCAAGCTGAAGGTATAGACGCCCGCGCCATGCCGGCAGATTTGACCGACGAAGCGCAGGTGGCCGAGTTGGCCGCCTGGGCCCACGGGCAGTTCGGCCACATCGACATTCTGGTGAATAACGCCGGCATGGCCATGCAGGGCAGCCCGGAACCCTTCGCCGACGTGGCGGACATGGACCTGGCCACCTGGAACCTGTCGCTGGCGCGCAACCTGACCAGCGCCTTTCTGCTCACCCGCGCCGTGTTGCCGGGCATGAAAGCCCGTGGCTACGGACGCATCGTGCATATCAGCTCGACCACCGGCACCCGTGGCAGCAACCCCGGCGAGTCGGCCTACAGCGCGGCCAAGGCGGCCATGCTTGGGCTGAACATGAGCCTGGCGCTGGAAGTCGGCAAGCAGGGCATCACCGTCAACAGCGTCGCGCCGGGCTGGATCGCCACCGGTTCCTCCACCGAAGAAGAGCGACATGCCGGCACCTACACGCCAATCGGCCGCGCCGGCCGGCCGGACGAAGTCGCGGCGGCGGTGGCGTTTTTGGCTTCGCCGGAGGCCAGTTACATTACTGGCGAAGTGTTAGTCGTAGATGGCGGTAATTGCCTAATTGAGAATAAAGCGCGGTAGTTTTTGCCCGCCCTGTAGGAGCCAGCTTGCTGGCGATTAGTGACGCAAGGCATCGCCAGCAAGCTGGCTCCTACACAAACAAACCCATTTCGGAGAAACCCCATGCACGATTGTTTGCTGACCCTAAGTCAACTGCCCGCCCCACCGTGCGGGAACCGCTAACCCATGGCCGATAACCTGCAAGAACAGCTCTACCAAAACATTCGCGCCGGTCTGTTGAGTGGGCGCTTTCAGCCCGGTGAGCGGCTGAAAATTCGCGACCTGGCCGCCGAATGGGGCACCAGCCCGATGCCGGTGCGTGCGGCCTTGCAACGGCTGGTGGCCGAAGGCGCGCTGGAGGGTGAGCCGCAGCGTTCGTTGCGGGTGCCGGCGATGACCCGTGAGCGCTTCGAGAACCTGCTGCCGGTGCGCATTAACCTCGAAGGCCTGGCCGTCGAGCTGGCCGCCGCGCGCATCACCCCAGCCGAGTTGGACAGTTTGCAGGCGTGTATTGAGCGGATGGAAACAGCCCTGCGTGAGCGCGACGTGCAGGCTTATCTGAGTGACAACAGCCAGTTCCACCTGACGCTTTACCAGGCCTGCGGCAACCCGGTATTGCTGCGGCTGATCGAGTCGTTGTGGCTGCAAGTTGGGCCGTTTTTCAATCGGCTATTTACCGAGGCCGACTTGTCGCTGCGCTTGAATGACTTTCACGGCGACTGCCTCAAAGCCCTGCAAACTGGCGACGGCAAGGCGGCGCGCGCGGCGATCGAGCAAGACCTGAATTACTTTGGCCAGTTCTTGCTGAATTTGCTCAGCTTGCAGGTGGGCGAGCGGCGCTGAGTCAGCGACTTGCTCAGCTCTCCAGCCACACGTCGCGGGCCCAGTGCCAGACCGAATCCCAGGTCTCGTCGGTCAGTTCGGCTTCGGCGCCGGACCATAGGGTGACTTCGCCTTCGACACTGACCACGTAGTAGTCGTCGCCGTCTTGGCAGATCGGCACCAGGTCGCGCGGCACGCCCAGGCTCCAGGCGGTGGCGGTGACTTCCGGCAGGTAGGTGTGCGATTGCGGGTCGCTGGCGGTGACGGGCTCGAGGTGGCCGTAGACCACGTCGCTGACCTTGAGCAGAAATTCGCGCAGCTCAAACGGCAGATGAATCAGCAGCTGCTCTTGAATCTCGACCAGCACTTCTTCTTCGGGTAACTCCAGCGGCACCGGCACGGTTTCGTTGAGTTCACGCAGTTGTTCGATGACTTCTTCCAAGGCCTGAGTCTCCAGTCGAAAAGCGACTTTAATCGCGGGTTACGGAGCGCCGGGAAACTGCGCTGGCAGTATGGCGACAGAGTTTAACAGGCTCGCCCGCCCACAGCCGAGAATGGCTGGAAGGGCTGTGCTCATGGATTTGCTGCTATGGTCGATAAATACAGTGATGACCTTGGCGCATAGCCGGATGGGAATGCAGCATGAAAAGCGAATCTGAACCGAGTGCCGATGTCGTCCTGAGCGACGCGGAGCGCCTACACCTGCTGGAAAAATCCGCCAAGGTTAACCGGTTAATTCTGCTCGGTTTGGCTGCGGTGGTGCTGGTCATAGTGCTGGTGACGGTGATAGTGCAAAGCGTCAATTTGATGAGCAGTGACCCCGTCGATGAAACCGCAGTGCAGATTGAAGAGTTGAAAAAGCAACTGCACGACGTGCAAGGCGATCTCAGCACGCTGCAGGAGCAGCAACACAAACAAGAGACGCAACTGGCGCAAGTGGCCCAGCAGCAAACCGGCAATCTGGCCGGCATTCTTAAGCCGACGCAAGATCCGGGCACGGTCGAGCAGTTGTCGAAAACCCTGCTTGGCCAGGAGAAGGATTTCCAGCAGGTGGTGCTGACCCTGCAAGTCGGCATGCGTGATCTGGCCTATATGCTGCCGGGTTCGCGTACTTGGTTGGAGTATTACACCGAGGCGCTGAACAAGTCGGTGGCCACCAGCAAGGTGCGCAGCAACGATATTCAGCAATGGGCCAAAGGCCAACCGCCGGTGGCCGTGGTGCCGGTTGTGGCGCCGGCGCCAGCGGTTGCCGCGCCGGCAGCGGCTAAGCATTAAGGTCGGTCCGGCAGCCGCGAGGCTTGGCGCTTTTCGTAGGAGCCAGCTTGCTGGCGATCCGCTCGCCGCAACAAGCATCGCCAGCAAGCTGGCTCCTACAGGTCGCAATAGGCGGGCGATTTTTTGCCACTAACGGCTGCCCTGAGTTGGCCGAACTGCCCAGGCGACTGGCGGCTCGGCCCTAAGCACCATTAACCTGCTGTGGCAGACTTCGGCGGCCTTTAATCGCCACTCTGGAGTTGCCCATGGCTGTGGCCAATCGTCTTAATCGTATTGTTGCGGTACTCAATAAATTGCCTGCCGCTTGGCGCACGCCGGCCTTGAGCTGGTTGTTCGGTGCGCAGGTCAAACTGGCCGGCACCGCGCGCATCCGGGTGCAGGAAATGACCCGCCAGCGCGCCACTCTGAGCATCGCCAATCGGCGCCGGGTACAAAACCATATCAAGGGCGTGCATGCCGCCGCGATGGCCTTGTTGGCCGAGTCGGCGAGCGGATTTTTAGTCGCTATGAACCTGCCGGAAACCAAGCTGCCGCTGATCAAAACGCTGAAAGTGGACTACCGCAAGCGGGCGGTCGGCGGCTTGACCGCAGTGGCCAGCCTGACAGCCGAGCAGATTGCCGCGTTCGAGCAGCAGGATAAAGGCGAGGTGTGGGTGACGGTGACAGTTACGGATGAGAGCGGCAGCGCGCCAATTGACTGTGCAATGCTCTGGGCCTGGATAACTAAAAAAGCTTAACCACGCCGCTTGGCAGCGTGGTTAAACAACGGCCTTAGCAGGCCGTTGAAAAATGTAGCGAGCGACGGCTAGGCAAGGCGAAATCAGCCGAAAAAGCGCAGTGTACGAAATGTACATGAGCATTTTGAGGCTGATT
>JAIERD010000586.1 GCA_019747155.1 Pseudomonadaceae bacterium | reverse complement strand
CCATCTTCGGCCACTGCCTCGATTTGCAATCCTTCGCCGAGACGGTCGATGCCTTGGCCGTGCAACGAGTTGACCGCCATTTGCTGGGCGCCGATCACCTGCTGCAACAGGCCGCCTTCGGTGAGGGTAACGTTGTGGATTGGGCCGTAGGCCACGTCGTCCGGTACGTCTTTCACTTCGCGGTGATCGAGGCGGCCTGCTACCGCGTGCACTTCGCGGTGCAGGGTGCCGCCAAACAGCACGTTCATTTCCTGCACGCCACGGCAGATGCCGATAAAGGGAATGCCGCGTTCCAAGCAGGCGCGCATCAGCCGCAGCACTGTGGCGTCACGCGGTTTGTCGGCCAGACCCAGGCCCGGATGCTCATCGCCGTAGAAACTCGGGTGCACGTTGGACAGCGAGCCGCCAAACATGATGCCCGAGACGCTGTTCAGCACGGTGTCCATGTCCAGTTCATCGGCAAACGCCGGGATCATCAGCGGGAAGGCGCCGTAGCCGGTGACCGAACTGATGTACTTTTCGCCGACCAGATGAAACCAGCCAATATCACGGTCGGTCAGCTGCCAACGGCACAGGGGAAGGCCGATCAGGGGTTTGCTCATTGCAGGATGTCCTCTTCATAGTGGTTTGAAGTGGGCTGCCCTTATGACAACGGTCTCGATGGAGGCTTTCACGCGGGTTGCGCGCTGACGACATGTCCACATGCCTGCCCCTGCAAGAGGTGCCGATGCAAGAGCCCAGGCAACCTGCTTGGGACTTGCAACACTGCACCGATGCCGCGCCCGCGCGGCACTCAAATACTAGGCAAAAAGACCCGGCTCAAGCAGACCGTGTGAAAACGTAGCGAGCGAAGGTTAGGCAAGGCAAAAACAGGCGAAAAAGCGCAGTTTACGAGTTGTAAATGAGCATTTTGAGCCTGTTTTTAACGCGGCATAACCGAGCGCAGTAGTTTTCACACGGTCTGCAAGACGGGCCTTTTTGTTTGACTCAACCTAGCCGCTTACAGACTAGGGAAGGCAAATTGGGATGCTTCGTGGCTGGCCCGTTGTGGCCAGCGCTGGGTAATGGCTTTGCGCTTGGTGTAGAAGCGCACACCGTCCGGACCGTAGGCGTGCAAGTCGCCGAACAGCGAGCGCTTCCAGCCGCCGAAGCTGTGGTAAGCCACCGGCACCGGCAGCGGTACATTGACGCCGACCATGCCGACTTCGATCTCGTCGCAGAACAAGCGCGCTGCTTCGCCGTCACGGGTGAAGATGCAGGTGCCGTTGCCGTATTCGTGATCATTGATCAGCTGCATGGCCTCTTCGAGGCTATTAACGCGGACGATGCACAGCACCGGGCCAAAGATCTCTTCGGTGTAGATGCGCATCTCTGGGGTCACGAAGTCGAACAGGCAACCACCGAGGAAGAAGCCCTCTTCATTGCCCGGCACAACCAAGCCACGACCATCGACCACCAGTTTGGCGCCGGCTTGCACGCCGTCGTCGACATAGCCGCTGACCTTGTCACGCGCCGCAGCAGTCACCAACGGGCCCATGTCCAAGCCACAGCTAGTACCGGCACCAATTTTTAGGGCCTGAATTTGTGGCACCAGCTTGGCCACCAACGCATCGGCGACTTGATCACCCACGCAGACGGCCACCGAGATGGCCATGCAACGCTCGCCGCACGAGCCGTAAGCCGCGCCCATCAGAGCGCTGACTGCGTTATCCAGATCGGCATCGGGCATCAGCACCGCGTGGTTTTTGGCGCCGCCGAGGGCTTGTACGCGTTTGCCGCGTTTGGTGCCTTCGCTGTAGATGTATTCGGCGATCGGGGTTGAGCCGACAAAGCTCAGGGCTTTGACTTCTGGCGCTTCGATCAGCGCGTCCACGGCTTCCTTGTCGCCGTGCACCACGTTCATCACGCCTTTAGGCAAACCAGCTTCCAGCAGCAGTTCGGCGATCAACAGAGTGGAGCTTGGGTCACGCTCGGAGGGTTTTAAGATAAAGCAGTTACCGCAGACGATGGCCAGCGGGTACATCCACAACGGCACCATGGCCGGGAAGTTGAACGGGGTGATGCCAGCCACCACGCCCAGCGGCTGAAAGTCGCTCCAGGCGTCGATGTTCGGGCCGACGTTGCGGCTGTATTCACCCTTGAGAATTTCCGGGGCGGCGCAGGCGAATTCGACGTTTTCGATGCCGCGCTTAAGCTCACCGGCAGCATCTTCAAGGGTCTTGCCGTGCTCTTCGCTGATCAGTTTGGCGATCCGCGCTTCGTTGGCTTCCAGCAATTGCTTGAAGCGAAACATCACCTGAGCGCGGCGTGCCGGCGGGGTCTTGCGCCAGGCCGGATAGGCGGCTTGGGCGGCGTCGATGGCCTGCTGCACTGTGGCACGGCTGGCCAGGGCGACTTGATGAATAACCTGGCCGGTGGACGGGTTGTATACGTCGGCGGTACGGCCGTTGTCGTTAACAAACTCGCCGTTGATCAGGTGCTTGATGGGGGTCATGGTGCTCATGGATTGGTCCTTGAATGCGAATGCTGCTTGGTAGGAGCCAGCTGTGACCCACATGGATGTGGGAAATGCAGCCAGCCGTAGGGAGCGGTAGTTGCCTGGCGATCTCCGCTCGGGCTGATCGCCAGCAAGCTGGCTCCTACAGGAAATGGATTTGCGCTATCAGTCGAGATGGTTCAGCACGTCGCCGACGGCGTTAAACAGGCTGTCCAGCTCTTCGGGCTTGGTGTTGAAGGTAGGCCCGAACTGCAGGGTGTCGCCACCAAAGCGCACGTAGAAACCAGCGTTCCACAGCTTGATCCCAGCCTCGAACGGGCGAATCACCGCATCGCCATCCCGAGGGGCGATCTGGATCGCGCCGGTTAAACCGCAGTTACGGATATCGACAATGTGCTTGCTGCCTTTGAGGCCGTGAATCGCTTCTTCCAGCACCGGCGCCAGGTTGGCCGATTGCTCGATCAGGTTGTCGCGCTTGAGTAATTCCAGCGTCGCCAGGCCAGCTGCGCAGGACACTGGGTGACCGGAGTAGGTGTAGCCGTGACCGAACTCGACCATGTGTTCAGGGATCGCCTGGTTCATAAAGGTCTGGTAGATCTCACTCGATGCAATCACCGCACCCAGCGGGATCGCGCCGTTGGTGATCTGCTTGGCGGTGTTCATGATGTCCGGGGTGACGCCAAAGTATTCGGCGCCGGTCCACTTGCCCATGCGACCGAAGGCGGTGATCACCTCGTCAAAAATCAGCAGGATGTTGTGCTGGGTGCAGATCTCGCGCAGCCGTTGCAGGTAGCCAACTGGCGGCACGATCACACCGGCGGAACCAGACATTGGCTCGACGATCACCGCCGCGATGTTGGAGGCGTCATGCAGTTCGATCAACTTGAGCAGCTCATTGGCCAGCTCCACGCCACCGGTGGCCGCCATGCCTTTGGTGTAGGGCAAATGCGCTTGTAGGGTGTGCGGCAGGTGGTCGGCGTCCATCATCTGGCCGAACATTTTGCGATTGCCACCGATGCCGCCGAGGCTGGTGCCGGCGATGTTCACGCCGTGATAACCACGGGCGCGGCCGATGAATTTGCTCTTGCTCGGCTGACCTTTCAGGCGCCAGTAAGCCTTGGCCATTTTCACCGAGGTGTCGGCGCACTCAGAACCCGAGCCGGTGTAGAACACATGGTCGAGGCCGGCCGGGGTCAGCTCGATGATTTTCTCGGCCAGCTGATAGGACAGCGGGTGGCCGTACTGAAAGCTCGGCGCGTAATCGAGGGTGCCCAGTTGCTTGGCTACGGCCTCTTGAATCTCTTTGCGCGAGTGCCCGGCACCGCAGGTCCACAGGCCCGACAGGCTGTCGAAGATGCGCCGGCCTTTGTCATCGGTGAAGTGGTTGCCGTCCGCCGCCACGATGATCCGTGGGTCACGCTTGAAGTTGCGGTTGGCGGAAAACGGCGCCCAATGTGCGTCCAACTTGAGCTGGCTGGCCATTGGCGAAGGGATGTTCTGCGGCATATTCATGGGCTATCTCGCAAAGTAAGGGCGGGGCTGTTGCACAAGCACCGGCGCCGAATGTCTTGCAGCTAAATTGCCACAGGCATAAAGTCAGTAAAATTCAACTCTTACGATCATTAGATAGATAAAGACTAAACAATGAGCACTCGTCGCCCCGCCCCGCTGGCCCAGGTCAGCGACTTTGATATTCGCCTGTTACGCATCTTTCGCAGCGTGGTCGAGTGCGGCGGCTTCTCCGCCGCCGAGAGCGCCTTGGGGATTGGCCGCTCGGCGATCAGCCAACAAATGAGCGATCTGGAGCAACGCCTCGGGCTGCGCCTGTGCCAGCGCGGCCGCGCCGGCTTTGCCCTGACCGAAGAAGGCCGTGAGGTCTATCAGTCGTCGCAACAATTGCTCACCGCGCTGGAGAGCTTTCGCACCGAGGTCAACGGCCTGCACCAGCACTTGCGCGGCGAGTTGAATATCGGTCTGACCGATAACCTGGTGACCCTGCCGCAAATGCGCATCACCCATGCCTTGGCACGACTGAAAGAGCGTGGCCCAGATGTGCGCATTCAGATCCGCATGACGCCGCCCAGCGAAGTCGAGCAAGG
>JAIERD010000349.1 GCA_019747155.1 Pseudomonadaceae bacterium | reverse complement strand
CGCGCATGGAAAAGACTAAACCGGTTCCGGATCGGGTGACTTGCTAATGAAAAAGCATTTTGCAGCTCTACTACTCGCCGTTCTACCGGTGTTTGCCTTTGCAAACGCCGCTCTTGAATATCCAATGGATCACGTTGAAGTCGATGTCGCCGATCAGGCCGCAATGCAAGACGGTGCCAAAACCTTTGCCAACTACTGCATGGGTTGCCATAGCAGCAAGTTCCAGCGCTATGAGCGGGTGGCCACTGATTTGGGGATTCCTAATCAGCTGATGCTGGATAACCTGGTATTTACTGGGGCGAAAATTGGCGATCTGATGAAGATCGGCATGCAGCCACAAGACGCCAAGGTTTGGTTTGGTGCTGCGCCACCGGATCTGACCCTGGTTGCGCGCGTGCGCGGCACTGATTGGTTGTACACCTATCTGCGGACCTTTTATGAAGATCCGACCCGGCCGTGGGGCGTGAACAACAAGATGTTCCCGAACGTCGGTATGCCTAACGTATTGGCTGGTCTGCAAGGTCGTCAGGTAGTTGGCTGTAAGCAAGTTCAGGTCGTCGAGCATGACGGTACTAAGCAGTACGACACCCTGACCGGTACGCCAATTACTCACGAAGACTGTCATCAGTTGACTGTTGTGCCGAAGACCGGCGCACTGACGACTGAGCAGTTTGACGAGAAGATCAAGAATCTAGTGACCTTCCTGGCCTACTCGGCTAACCCGGTAAAACTGCAGAGCCAGCGCATCGGTACTTACGTGCTGTTGTTCTTAGCCTTCTTCTTTGTCTTCGCTTATCTGCTCAAGCGCGAATACTGGAAGGACGTTCACTGATAGACTGTCATGCTGTTGTACCGTTATGTTATGAACAGGCGCGCCCAACTCGGGCGCGCTTGTTTTTC
This sequence comes from Pseudomonadaceae bacterium, assembly GCA_019747155.1. Classification (GTDB taxonomy): domain Bacteria; phylum Pseudomonadota; class Gammaproteobacteria; order Pseudomonadales; family Pseudomonadaceae; genus Aquipseudomonas. Next base: position 3,677 of record JAIERD010000349.1, on the reverse strand, counting down.
TGCTACTAAAAATTATAAGTGCGAGGAAAGTCGTTATGGCCGTGACCAATAGGTTGGCCTGTTACTCTGACCCCGCTGATCACTATTCCCACCGTGTACGTATTGTGCTCGCCGAGAAGGGTGTCAGCGCAGAGATCATCGATGTTGAGCCAGGCCGTTACCCGGCCAAGCTGAGTGAGGTCAATCCTTACGCCAGCGTGCCAACTTTGGTTGATCGCGACCTGGCGCTGTATGAGTCGACGGTGGTGATGGAGTATTTGGACGAGCGTTACCCGCATCCGCCGCTCTTGCCGGTGTATCCGGTGGCGCGGGCTAATAGCCGTCTGCTGATTCATCGCATTCAGCGCGACTGGTGTAAGCATGTGGATTTGATCCTTGATCCACGTAGCAAAGAGCCGGCTCGTGTGCAGGCGCGTAAAGAATTACGCGAGAGCTTGACCGGTGTTTCGCCGCTATTTGCCGATAAGCCTTACTTTCTCAGCACTGAGTTGAGCTTGGTCGATTGTTGCTTGCTGCCGATTCTCTGGCGTTTGCCTATTCTGGGTATTGAACTGCCAAAGCCGGCCAAGCCGCTGCTTGATTACATGGATCGACAGTTTGCCCGCGAGGCGTTCCGAGCTAGTTTGTCGGGCGCCGAGCGCGATATGCGTTAAGAGAGGAAGTCCTGATGAACTCCAATCGCCCTTATCTGATTCGTGCGCTCTATGAGTGGATTGCCGAGAATGATTGCACCCCACATTTGCTGGTGAATGCTGAGTACCCGGGTATTAAAGTGCCGCCAGGCTACGCCAATGATGGCCAGGTGGTGCTTAACGTCTCGTCCAGTGCGGTGCGGCATTTGCAGCTGGGTAACGATGCGGTGAGCTTTGAGGGGCGCTTCGGTGGCGTGCCGCAAAGTCTGTATATTCCAGCGGCTGCGGTATTGGCGATCTATGCGCGTGAGAATGGTCAGGGCATGGTGTTTGATTTGGATGCGCCGGGAGCTGGCGATGATGCTGGGCCGGATGATGATGGTCCGGCCGGCACTGAGCCGCCAAGGCCCAGCGGTCGACCGAGTTTGAAGGTAGTTAAGTAGACACAAAAAAGGCGATCTTCGGATCGCCTTTTTTGTGTCTGGAGTTTGGCTTGGTTGGCTAGTTGATGTACTCAAACAGCTTCACAATCTTCTGTACGCCGTCGACGCCCTGCACCAGGCTGGTGGTCAGGTTGGCCTCCTGGCGAGTCACCAAGCCAAGCATATAGACAATCCCGTTCTCGGTAACGATCTTCACGCGCGAGCCGGGGATGGTGCTGTCGGCGAGCATCTGGGTCTTAATCTTGGTGGTCAGCCAGGTGTCATTGTTGCGTGCCAGCAGTGAGGAGGGCTGCATGATCTGCAGTTCGTTGTTGACCTTCTTTACCCGCTGAGTGGCTTGTGCGGCTTGCCCGGCTTGAGCTTTAAGGGCGGCCGTAGGGGTTTGTCCGGCCAGCAAAACGATGCCGTTAAAGCTCACCACAATAATGTGCGAGTCTTTATCTAGGCTAGGGTTGGCCTTGTTGACGTTGACCGCCACTTTGGTTTCGATCAGTGAATCATCCAGCGTGCTGCCGATGGTGCGCGTGCCGCGATCATCTTCGATGGGGTGGTCGCGGGTGGCGGTGAGTACTGAGCTGCAGCCGCTGGCCAGCAGACTAAGCGTGAGGATCAGTAGTGCTGGGGTGGTGCGGCTCATTCTTCGCTCCCGAACAGTTGATTGTCGATTTGGTCGCACAGGCAGTGAATGGTGAGCAGGTGTACCTCCTGAATCCGTGCGGTGACTTTCGAAGGTACGCGAATTTCCACGTCCTCTGGCAGCAGCAGAGAGGCCATGCCGCCGCCGTCGCGACCGGTCATGGCCACCACTATCATTTCGCGGTCATGGGCGGCCTGGATGGCCTGGATGACGTTGGCCGAGTTACCGCTGGTGGAGATGGCCAGCAGCACATCGCCCGGTTGGCCGAGGGCGCGAATCTGCTTGGAGAAAATCTCGTTGTAGCTGTAGTCGTTGGCGATCGAGGTGATGGTCGAGCTGTCGGTGGTCAGCGCCAGTGCGGGCAGGCTTGGCCGCTCGCGCTCGAAGCGATTGAGTAGCTCGGAGGAGAAGTGTTGTGCATCGCCGGCCGAGCCGCCGTTGCCGCAGGCGAGAATTTTCCCTTCGCTGAGCAGGGCTTGCACCATCACTTGGCCGGCTTGTTCGATGAAGGGCACCAGCTCCTCCATGGCGACGAGTTTGGTGTCGATACTGGCTTGGAACAGTTGGCGAATACGGGCTTGCATGTCCATCAGAAAAGACCTTAAGAGTGGTGGCTGATCAGCTGTCGAACGCGTTTTGAATCCAGTTAAGGCGCTCGCTTGGCTGCGCGGAGGCGCTCATGGCTACGACATCAAAACGACATGGATGTTTGGCCCAATGCGGTTCTTGCTGCAAAAAATACTGCGCGGTGGCGCTAATCTTCCTGCGCTTGCGGGCGTCGACGCTCTCTAGCGCGCCGCCCCAGGCGGCATGCTGGCGATAACGAACCTCAACAAATACTACTGTATCGCCGTCAAGCATGACCAGATCCAGCTCGCCAACTCGGCAGGCCCAGTTCTGCGCCAGCAAGCGCAGCCCCTGTTGTTCTAGGTGGCTGCGGGCTTGCTGTTCGGCGGCGCGGCCGCTGGCTTGGCGGCTATCGCTCATCAGGGCAGGCGCTGCACCTGGCCGGCTTGAAACTCGGCCCAGGGCAGCAAGCGTTCAATCCGTTGCGTGCTATTCAGGCTGAGCTGGCCGGTCAGGCCGTCGATACGGCTGTCAGGCAGGCTTTTGAGTTGGCTTAGGCGCGGCGCCAGATTGTAGGCGTCGATGCCCATGGCATACAGGCGGCCGAGACTGCCGCCGGCTTGTGGCCATTGAGCGACGACTTGCTGGTGCAGTGGGTCATTGCTGTCGAGTAGCCATGGCGTCTCGCAAAAACGGATGCCGTTAAGGTCGGCCGGTTGCGGCTGACCGCTATTGCCGCTGTACAGATGCGAGGTGGCGTACACCGGCACATCGCCAGCGTATTGGAAGGCCAGGGTTGGTTTGATCTGTTGCGCCTGCTGTGGGGTGGCGGCGAGGAAGATAAAATCAACATCCTGGCGGCGGGCCGGCAAGGCGACGATGCTGCTGCCCAAAGTATTTTGCAGGCGCTTGGCGCGCGCCTCGCTCTGGCGCAGCTGGAACAGGTCGGCGATCTGCTGGGCCAGTTGCACCGGTTGGTCGACATGCTCGGCGGCAATCAGCGTGCCGCCGTCGGCCAGCCAGCTTTGACGGAAGGCGTCCAGTACTCGGTCACCCCATTCCCCACGTGGCACTAGGGCGACTGCGCGGCGCATGCCGTCATCCCAAGCGCGGCGGGCCACTGAGCGCGCCTCATCTTCGGCCGACAAGCCAAACTGAAACAGCTCGGCTGGGCCTGGTTTGCCATTGTCGCTGTAGTTCAGGGCGAGGGTGGTGATGGGTAGTTGAGTGCGTTCGTTGAGTTGTTTGACCAGGGGTTTTTCCAGTGGGCCCACCACCAGTTGCACGCCGGCGGCCTGGGCTTGGCGGTAGAAATCATCCATCGAGGTTAGTTTTGAACTGTCATAGAGTTCAATCACAGGCGGGTTTTGCCCGTTTTGTTGGGCTTGGTAGTAGCTG
>JAIERD010000007.1 GCA_019747155.1 Pseudomonadaceae bacterium | reverse complement strand
GCTAAAGCCCACCCTACCGTACTCCGCATGCTTGCGGTTCTAGGACTCTTCCGTGACTCAGCAACCCGACCGCCTCTTCGCCAACCCGCAAGCGCAAGTCGCCGACTTCGCCTTTAACGAGGACGTGGTGCGGGTGTTCCCGGACATGATCAAGCGCTCGGTGCCGGGCTACCCGACCATCGTCGAAAACCTCGGCGTGCTGGCGGCGCAATTTGCCCAACCGCACAGCGTGCTCTACGACCTGGGCAGCTCGCTCGGCGCCGTCACCCAGGCGCTGCGCCGCCATGTGCAAATTGCCGATTGCCGGGTGATAGCCGTGGACAACTCGGCGGCCATGGTCGAGCGCTGCCGCGAATACCTGCACGCGCAGGATTCGATGTTCCAGGAGCTGCTGCCGGTGGAGGTGCGCGAGGCGGATATTCTCGCCCTGCAATTTGAGCCAGCCTCCCTGGTGGCGCTGAACTTCACCCTGCAATTTATTCAACCCGAGCTACGCGTCGGTTTACTGCAACACATCCACCAGGCGCTGCTGCCGGGTGGCGCGCTGATCCTCTCGGAGAAGCTGCGCTTCAATGATCCGGCCGAACACGCGCTGCTCACCGACCTGCATATCGCCTTCAAACGCGCCAACGGTTACAGCGAGCTGGAAATCGCCCAGAAGCGTAGCGCCCTGGAAAACGTCATGCTCCCCGACAGCTTGGAAGAACACCGCGAGCGCCTGCTGGCCGCCGGTTTCAGCCAAGTGGTGGTGTGGTTCCAGTGCCTGAATTTTGCCTCTTTAATCGCCCTGCCCTAATCGGCGTTGCCTCTTTGCTTGCCCTCCTCTAACACAGGCTTTGCATGATCGATCTCAGTCCTCTGATTCAACGCCTCAAAGGCTCACCGCTGGAAAACTGGGCCGACGATTTGCAACAGCAACTCGACGCCAAGATGGCCGTCGGTCACGGCGACTTAGGCCGCTGGCAAGCGGCGCTGGACGCTCTGCCGGTGATGCAGCCGAGCCAAGTCGACTTAGTGAACAGCTTCAGCCTCGATAACAACTGCGACGCCGCCACCCGCCAGCAGGTGCGCGACGCGCTGTTCGGCCTGTCGCCGTGGCGCAAGGGCCCGTTCAATCTGTTTGGCGTGCACGTCGACACCGAATGGCGTTCGGACTGGAAGTGGGATCGAGTCGCCCCGCATCTGGACCTGCGCGGCAAGCGGGTGCTGGATGTCGGCTGCGGCAACGGCTATTACCAATGGCGGATGCTCGGCGCCGGCGCCGAAAGCGTGATTGGCATCGACCCCAACTGGCTGTTCTTCTGCCAGTTCCAGGCCATGCAGCGCTACCTGCCCGACCTGCCCGTCTGGCACCTGCCCTTCGCCCTGGAAGACTTACCCGAGCAATTGGAAGGCTTCGACACGGTGTTTTCCATGGGCGTGCTCTATCACCGTCGCTCGCCGATCGACCACTTGCTGGCGCTAAAAGACTGCCTGAAAAAAGGCGGCGAACTGGTGCTGGAAACCCTGGTGGTAGCCGGTGATGCCCAGCAAGTACTGGTGCCGGAAGACCGCTACGCGCAGATGCGCAATGTCTGGTTCCTGCCCTCTGTGCCGGCCCTGGAGCTGTGGCTGCGGCGCGCCGGCTTTGTCGATGTGCGTTGCGTGGATGTCAGCGTCACCAGCCTGGAGGAGCAACGTTCCACCGACTGGATGCGCTATCAATCGCTGGGCGACTTTCTCGACCCACAAGATCCGAGCCGCACCGCCGAAGGCCTACCGGCCCCGACCCGCGCAGTGCTGGTGGGGCGTAAACCGTAAAAACCTGAGAAGGAGATCCCTTGTAGGAGCCAGCTTGCTGGCGATCCAGCCCGCGCAAGAGCATCGCCAGCAAGCTGGCTCCTACAGGTCGCACGCAACGGATAAACCGCAGGCACAACCGGTACCGGATTAGATACCAATTTTATCCAGCGCCCGCCCAACCGAGCGCCAGAAGCCGCGTTGCGGGCGGATATGCTCGCCGTTGGCGTCGATCCGGGCGAACGGCTGCACCCGGTGGGTGGCGGCCAGCTCCGGCAGGGCAACCTTGGCCGAGACCAGCTGCAAGGGGCCATCGCCGCTGGCCGACAAGCTCTCATCGTGGGGCGGCGGGTTGGTTTCGTCATAACGCAGGTAGTAGGTGGCGCCGGCCTCGGCGTCTAGGGCGAAGCTGGCGATGCGGGTAAAGTCCATCGGGCTTTCCGCCATCAGCGTCCAGTAGCTGCCCAGCAAGGGCCGACGCATTTCCAGTTGATAACTGGCCACCTCAAATTCCACGGCCAGGTAGCCGTTACTCGGCAAGCTGCCTGTCAGCTGGTTATTGATAAACAGACCGGGGGCTTCCAGCTCTTGATCCGCCCAAGCGCTTTGCGGGCGATAGAGGTAGACCAGCACATGGTTCTCATCACTGAGGCTGCGGGCCTTGAACAGCGGCCCATCAGTGCCCCCAAAAAACGCGCCGGGGCTCGAACAGCCGCCGAGCAGACTGGCCAACAACAATACAAACAGCGGGTAGCGGCGCATGCGCGCCTCCTTTGGAGTTATTTGCCCCGAGCATACCCAGCCGGCCAGCGCCTGACACCCGACAAAAGTCTGGGCTCAACGCCGCATAGCGCACGAAGCCTGCAGTAGTTTTTCAATGGCCGGTTAACGGCGGCGATCGAGCAGATTCACCAACAGCCGGTCGAGCAAGCCCCACACCCGACGGCGCAAGCGCTTCCACCAAGGCTTGGCAAGCCATTGTTGCAGGTCGATTTCCCGGCTTTGGGCAAAGTCGGCGCTAAAGCTGGCGGCGACTTGCGCACTGAGGTGCGGGTCGATGGCTTCGAGGTTGGCGTCCAGATTGAAACGCAAGTTCCAGTGATCAAAGTTGCACGAGCCAACGCTGACCCAGTCGTCCACCAGCAGCATCTTCAGGTGCAAAAACTGCGGTTGGTACTCAAAAATCCGCACCCCGGCCTTGAGCAATTTTGGGTAATAACGCTGGCCGGCGAAACGCACCGGTGGCTGATCGGTATTCCGTGCCGTCAGCAGCAAACGCACATCGACGCCGCGCTGCGCGGCTTTGCGTAACGCCCGACGAATCTTCCAGGTGGGCAAGAAATACGGCGTCGCCAGCCAGATGCGCTGCCGGCTTTGCAGCAGCGCACGTAACAGCGATTGCAAAATATCCCGGTGCTGACGACCGTCGGCATAGGCGACTCGACCGAAACCGGCGCCGAACATGGGAGTACTTGGCAGCCGCGACAACCCCGCAATCGGCGCCGGACGCCAGGCCAAACGAGCCAGCGCCGCCTGCCACTGGCGCTCAAACAACTGCTGCCAATCGCCCAGCAAGGGGCCGCACATTTCCACCATGACCTCGTGCCAGGCGTGGCTGTTATCGCTGGGCTGCCAGAACTGATCGGTGGCGCCGGTACCGCCAACAAAGCCCAGGCGACCATCAACCAGCAGCAATTTACGGTGATCGCGGTACAGGTTGCGCACGCCGCGCCGCCAACTCAGTGGGTTGTAAAAGCGCAGTTCGACGCCGGCGGCCAGCAGTTCACGGCGCTGTGCGGCCGGCAAACCCAAACAACCAAAGTCATCCAACAGGCAACGCACCTGCACGCCGCGTTGCGCCGCCGCGCAGAGGGTCGCGACCAACAGATCGGTGCAGGCGCCGCCGGCCACCAGGTACAACTCCAGCTCCACCTGCTGCTCGGCCGCAGCAATAGCGGCGAGCATGCGTGGGAAGAACTGTGGGCCATCGAGCAACAACTCAAACTGATTGCCGGCGTGCCAAGGGAAGATCATCGGCGCGACTTAACCTGCGGTGAAAATCAGCACCGCACTGACCGGCACCGCCAGGCCGATGGATTTCAAGCCGGCCAGTTTGCGCAGCGCCTCAAGCCCCGGCGCCAGGCCAAAGTCGGCGGCATTCAGCACCAGCGGCGCCAAGGTGACGACCTGAAAGCGCCGATCATCCAGGCGGGTGACCAGCAATTCACTGTTATAGCTGTGGCTGCGACCATGCAAGTTGACGGTCAGCGGCAAACGCAACTCCAGCTGCGCACCGGCAGCCAGGGTCAAGAGCGGGGCAATATCGAGCTGCGCGTCGATTTGCGCCAGGGCAAACTGCTCGACGTCAAACAACTGCTTGCGCAGACGCTCGTCGCGCAACGGAATGCCGCTGTCGACCGACTCCATGCGCACCAACACTTGCACCTTGCCGGCATCGTCAACGCTGCCGGCAAGGCTGCGAAAACGATTCACTTCCGCCACGTCCGTCTGCTTGGTGGTGATATACGACAACCGCGAGGACTCTTTGTCCAACTGCCAGGCGGCCTGGGCAGGCAAGCTGAGCAAGGCGGCAAGCAGGCAGGGCAACAGTTTAAGGTTCGGCATAACAAGGCTCACTAAAGCAATTCAGCCACCACCATAGTCGCCACCAGCCGGCTTGCAAAGCCTTGCTAGCGGCTCGGCAGTGCCAGCGCCTGCGGCAATAACTGGCAACCTTGTCGCGGGCTTAACCAGGCGGCGCTGT
>JAIERD010000114.1 GCA_019747155.1 Pseudomonadaceae bacterium | reverse complement strand
GAGTTGTAAATGAGCAGTCCGAGCCTGTTTTTAACGCCGCATAACCGAGCGCAGTAGTTTTCACGCGGCCTGAATGGGTCGCCGTTTTGCTTTATGATGTCGCCCTTTTCGCCACACCCCTGCGGAGCCGCCATGACTGCCCAGTCCCCTACTCTTTCGCCGACCCTGGCGCTTGCCTGCGAGCTGATCAGCCGCCCCTCGGTCACCCCGCTGGATGCCGACTGCCAAGCGCTGATGATCCGTCGCCTGGAGGCGTTGGGTTTTGCCGTAGAACCAATGCGCATCGAGGACGTCGACAACTTCTGGGCCCTGCATGGCGGCGACGGCCCGGTGTTGTGCTTTGCCGGCCACACCGACGTGGTGCCCACCGGCCCGCTAGAGGCTTGGCAATATCAGCCATTCGACGTGCGTATCGACGAGCAAGGCATGCTTTGCGGGCGTGGCGCTGCGGACATGAAAGGCAGTCTGGCGTCGATGATCATCGCCGTTGAGCGCTTTGTAGCTGAGTATCCTAACCACAAGGGCGCCATCGCCTTTTTGATCACCAGCGACGAAGAAGGTCCGGCCCATCACGGTACCAAGACCGTGGTCGAACGCTTAAAAGCCCGTAACCAGCGCTTGGACTGGTGCATAGTCGGCGAACCTTCGAGCACCACGCTGATCGGCGACATGGTCAAAAATGGTCGGCGCGGCTCGCTTGGCGCGACCCTGACGGTACGCGGCCTGCAAGGCCACGTGGCCTATCCGCAACTGGCCAAGAACCCGATTCACCTGGCCACCCCAGCGCTGACCGAGCTGGCCGCCGAGCACTGGGACGCCGGCAACGCCTTCTTCCCGCCGACCAGCTTCCAGATTTCCAACCTGAACTCCGGCACCGGCGCCACCAACGTGATTCCTGGCGAACTCAAGGCCATCTTCAACTTCCGTTTCTCTACCGAATCGACGGTGGAAGGTTTGCAGCAACGGGTAGCGGCGATTCTCGACAAGCATGGTCTGGACTGGCATATCGACTGGGCCTTGTCCGGCATGCCATTTCTGACCGAGCCCGGCGCTTTGCTAGATGCAGTGTCCAGCAGCATCAAGAGCGTCACCGACCGCGACACCGTCGCGTCCACCAGCGGCGGCACCTCGGACGGGCGTTTTATCGCCACCATGGGCACCCAGGTGGTTGAACTGGGGCCGGTCAACGCCACCATCCACCAGGTCAACGAGCGAGTGCTAGCCAGCGATCTCGAGGTGCTGACCGAGATTTATTACCAGACCCTGGTCAAGTTGCTCGCCTGATGCTGATCTGTCCGATTTGCTCAGCAGCCCTCAGCGTCGTCGCTAACGGCGTCGTCTGCCCGGCTAAGCACAGCTTCGACCGCGCCCGGCAGGGTTATCTGAACCTGCTGCCGGTGCAGCACAAAAACAGCCGCGAACCCGGCGACAACCTCGCCATGGTCGAGGCCCGGCGGCGTTTTCTCGACGGCGGCCACTACGCCCCGCTGGCCAAGCGCCTGGCTGAACTGGCCGTCGGCTATGCGCCAGAACGTTGGCTGGATATTGGTTGCGGCGAGGGTTACTACACCCAGCAGCTCGCCGATGCCCTGCCCAACGCCGATGGTTATGCCCTGGACATTTCCCGCGAGGCGGTAAAACAAGCCTGTAAACGCTCGCCACAGCTGACCTGGCTGGTGGCCAGCATGGCCCGCGTGCCCTTGGCCGATGCCAGTTGTCAGCTGCTCGCCAGCGTGTTCAGCCCGCTCGACTGGCAAGAAGCCAAGCGCCTGCTGGCTCCCGGTGGCGGCTTGCTGCGCATGGGCCCGACCCGCGAGCACCTGTATGAGCTGCGTCAGCAGCTGTATGACGAAGTGCGTGAGTACGACGACCAAAAACACCTGGCCTTGGTGCCAGACGGCATGCAGCTGGCTCACAGTGAAACCCTAAGTTTCAAGCTCAAGCTGGAAACCGCCCAAGCCCGCGCCGACTTGCTGTCCATGACCCCGCACGGCTGGCGCGCCAGCGTCGAAAAACGCAACGCAGTGATCGAGCAAGACTTAGAAGTCACTGTGTCGATCCGCTACGATTGGTTGCAACGCACCTGAATTTAATCGATACCTAATTGCCAGCGAGACTCACCATGCGCCAACCTGATATCGAAATTTACCTGAAAGACGCCGAGCACCAGGCCATTGCCGCCTGGCTCACCGAGGCCATCGGGCCGTGCACCGAGTGGCAGAAAAAAGGCCAAACCTACCAGTGCAAGACTGGCAACATTGCCGTCACCTGGCTGCCCAAAGCCGTGGGCAAGTGGCACAGCCTGCTGCTCAACAGCAATGCCACACCTTGGGCCGACGACCTCGAATGCGCCCAGGCCGCCTTTGCCGCTCTCCAGGTCGAAATCCGCTGCGCACCTGGCAGCTGGCAGGAAGAAGAAAGCGAAGAACAAGCCGATCGCTGGATGCGCATCAGCGTCGATGGCGTCGAAGAAATCACCTGGCACACCGCCTGAAACTGCCTACAGCTTGTCGCAGGTTTGCGGATTTTTGCCGTTAGACCTGCGATCAGCCACACTAACGCCCTCCCGAGCAATTGCTCGTTTTACCGACTATTAGCAGACTTCGTATGACTCGTTCCCCGCTTCGCCGTCTGGTGTTTGGCGCCCTGCACCGCTTGCTGTATCTCTGGGTGCGCTCGGAAACCATCAATCAATCGGCCTTCACCCTCAAACTCGACCGCAGCAAGCCGGTGTTTTACGTACTGCAACTGCCGTCGATCAGCGATCTGGCGGTGGTCGACAGTGAATGCCGCAAAGCCGGGCTGCCACGGCCGATATTGCCGGTCAGCGTCGGCAAGCTGGACGAGCCGAGCGCGTTCTTCTACCTGACCCCGGAAGCCGGCTGGTTAGGTGGTCAAGACAAACGCGGCGCCTCACCAACCTTAGTGCGCCTGCTCAACACCCTGAATGCCGACAGCGAACTGGACGCACAAATAGTTCCGGTTAGCGTGTTCTGGGGGCAAACCCCGGCCAGTGAATCGAGCCCCTGGAAGCTGCTGTTTGCTGACAGCTGGGCGGTTACCGGGCGGCTGCGCAAGCTGCTGAGTATTTTGATTCTGGGCCGCAAGACCCGCGTGCAGTTCTCAGCGCCGATCCAGTTGCGTGAACTGCTCGCCCAGGACAAAGGCCAGGAACGCACCCAGCGGATGGTCCATCGCCTGCTGCGGGTGCACTTTCGCAATCAAAAAGCTGCGGTCATCGGCCCGGACATTTCCCACCGGCGCAACCTGGTCAAGGGCCTGATCCACGGCCCGCAGGTGCATCAGGCGATTCTTGATGAGGCCGAACGCAGCAAAACCTCGATCGAAAAAGTCGAGGCGCAGGCGCTGCGCTACGGCAACGAGATCGCCTCGGACTACGCCTACACCGCCATTCGCTTCCTTGAGGTGGTGCTCAGCTGGTTCTGGAACAAGATTTACGACGGCATCAAGGTCAACCATATCGAGGGCGTGCAAGAAGTCGCCCACGGCCATGAGGTGATTTATGTTCCCTGCCACCGCAGCCATATCGACTACCTGCTGCTGTCTTATCTGCTGTTCAAAAACGGTTTAACACCGCCGCATATCGCCGCCGGCATCAACCTTAATATGCCGGTGATCGGCACCTTGCTGCGTCGTGGTGGGGCATTTTTTATGCGCCGCACCTTCAAGGGCAACCCGCTGTACACCTCGGTGTTTAACGAATACCTGCACACCCTGTTCACCCGTGGTTTCCCGGTGGAGTATTTCGTCGAAGGCGGCCGCTCGCGCACCGGGCGGATGCTGCAACCGAAGACCGGCATGCTGGCGATTACCCTGCGCAGTTTCTTGCGCTCCAACCGCCTGCCGATCGTGTTCGTGCCGGTGTATATCGGCTACGAGCGCGTACTGGAAGGTCGTACTTATCTGGGCGAACTGCGCGGCGCGAGTAAGAAGAAAGAGTCGATCTTCGATATTTTCAAAGTCATTAACGCCATCCGTAAGCAGCGCTTCGGTAGCGTCTGGGTCAACTTCGGCGAGCCACTGAAACTGGCCGAGTTTCTCGACGACGAACAACCGGACTGGCGCAGCCAGCAATTGGCCCCGCTGTATCGACCGAACTGGCTGAACGACACCGCCAATCACCTGGCCGAACGCATCGCCCGTCACCTCAACGAGGCGGCGGCGGTTAACCCGGTCAACTTAGTGGCCCTGGCCTTGTTGTCCACCAGCAAACTGGCGCTGGATGAGAAAGCCCTGGCGCGGGTGCTCGACCTCTACCTGGCCTTGCTGCGCAGCGTGCCCTACTCGCCGCACACCACTTTGCCCGAGGGCGATGGCCAGGCGCTGATCGAGTATGTGCAAAGCATGGATCTCTTGGCCGCGCAGAAAGATGCACTGGGCAAGATTCTCTATTTGGACGAAAACAACGCCGTCCTGATGACTTATTACCGCAACAACGTGCTGCACATCTTTGCCCTGCCAGCGTTACTCGCGAGCTTCTTCCAGAGCAATGCACGGATCAGCCGCGAACAGATTTTGCGC
>JAIERD010000250.1 GCA_019747155.1 Pseudomonadaceae bacterium | reverse complement strand
AGCTCAGCCGGCTTATCCATCTTGCGCACACGCTGGCGCACCTGTTCGGCAGGCGTGTCGGGTGGCTTCGTGCCCTGTAGCAGGGTTAGGTGGCGGTCGGTCATTTATGCATTGCAGCCCTAGGGCAGCTCGGATCGTGAGGCGCAGACCAGTGGCATACACAGTTATCAGTCGCGTGAGGCGGGTCGTAGCTGGTTAAAATGTAAAACGGATCACGCTGACCGAGCAGTTGAACTGAGGCGAACTCATAGCCTTGCGCTCCAAGATCTGCCGCTTCCTTTGCGCTGTACTGCTTGCTGGTGTCGATCATTCGCAAACCCTCAAGTTAAGCCCCAAGTTTACGCCGCCTGCGCCAACCTCTCCACCCGGTCAATCCCCTTTAGCTGGTCAATCGTCTTGAACTCGCCAGTCGGCGTGTACAGGTCGCCCATTTTGATCTCGCCAGACTGGAGCATCCGGTAGCGCATCGGGCCTAGCACTCGCTCTTGGCGCTCGGCTGATTGCCGGCCGAGCCATTCGATATAGGTGGTGTCGCCAGGCACTGCGCCATCCATAGAGGCGCGCTCGCCGGGTGTCATTTCGTCAACTGGAATGCCTAGTTCGCGCCACGATTTGGTGATTGGCGTTTCTGTGGAGCGGCAGTTCCAGTGGATCTTGCCCGGCCCTTGCAGCCACGGCACCTTGTGGCCAATCGGCTTCTTGGTGTCGGCGGTATAGTTCTTGTGGTCGCGTATGCGGCACGGGTCTGAGGTCTTGGTGTCGAGCGTACTAACCCACTGCAACGCCTTCACAATGCTTTCGTTGGCCTTGTAAAACTCAGACCGCGCCGTCGATGCGGTGTGCATGACCGCAGCGCGCACAACTGACTCAAGGTCACGCCGTGGTCGCGCTAAGAATCCGTCGGCGAAGGCCTCGGTCTTGGTCCCTCGAATGCCGCGCACAATGTCCGCGACGGTCTTACCCTGAAGGTAGCCTTCGCGGATCGCGTTACGGATAACCGTCATGCGGCCAGCGGCCAGATCATCGCCCCAATCCTTGAGCAGTCGCCCCTGGAATGGCCGCGACATTGCCGCCGCATAGGCCTGCTCGGCTGTCACCCGGGCCAGCGGAAACCGAAGCTTGACCGGGTCAGGCAGCAGATGGTCGAAAAGGTCGGACTGCCATTGCGACTCATACCCTGACAGCTCGCTCAGATCCTTCTGCAGTTCACGGCTTACCTGGTCATAAGCTGCAGCATTCAGGGTGCGGACCGAGGCCAGCAGCAGTTCCATCCGCTCGACCGTGTACGACTCAACCGGCATGTTCTCCAGCGCCATGATCAGCGCGGCAGACAGTTCAGCGTCAACCCGATTAAGCAGCGCGACCATGCGACGGACAACGCCAAGGCTGTACTGCTGCAGGCTTACAGAGTGTGCGACCGTTTCGTCACGTAGTAGCTCGTTTACGGTCGCCATTTATTCCCTCACAGCTGAGCGTACTCGACCTCAGAATAATAGGTGGCCGTAAAAATATCCGGCTTGCAGGGGTAGTTCTCGCCTTTTATGCCGGTGATTATCCAGTCACCAGGGCAAACAATGTGCCCACCCTCAAGCGTATCTATCCATCCGTGCCCGCTCATTAGCGCGGAGCAATGCTTGCATTTCAATCCGCCAGCCACGTCTGGGTGCCGGTAATAGCGTACAACCTTGCCCTCGGCCTCTTTGTATTCTTGGTACTTACGCAGGTCTACCGCCGATGGATGCTGAATCCCTATCGGATCATGATCACCATGGTGGTCGCCATTTTTAAACCACTGACTTGCATCAATAGTGACTGGCTTTTTAATGAACTTGGCCATGCTCAACCCCTTAATTAAATAATGCCCAGCGCCGGCCCCTGGTCGGAAATCCGCTGCTGCTCTTCAAGCCACTCCAGATCGCTCGACAAGGCACCGCGGCGTTTGGCCTCATTGAATAGCGTTTCATCGCTCAGCTTGGTGGCGTTGGTCATGCTCAAAAGGAACTGCAAGTTGCTCTCTGCGGAGTAATCAACATCGAAGTTGCCGTTAACCTTGACGTGGCCACCTTCCGGCAACCCCCTCCAAAGCGCGAACAGTTGCAGCACTTGGTCTAAGCAATCCTCAAGCCGGCCCGCCATTGTTTCGAGCGGGCTCATTTCCTGCGCGGCTTCTTCGTTGGCCTGGGCCGCAGTCTTGGTCGCTTGCTTATCCTTGCTCAGCAGCTTGGCGCCGGCCATGCGCATCTCGTCGACCAGATCGGCCAGCGAGTCACGGCCTGCGTTGATTGCCGCGCCCGAATGCTCGACCCACTTCATATCGCCGCCCGCTGGCAGCTTGGTGGCGTTACTGGTGCCAACGCTTAACTGCCAAGACTCGTCATCAATACCGCTAACACACAGCATTGGCACGCGAGCAATGTGCAAGATGTTGTCTTGATCGCTCTGTGACTGCCAGTGCTTGACGTTCTGGTGCGCCAGCTCTAGTAGTGGCGGCTCGGCCTGCATAAAGCCTGTACGCTTCGTATAGAGCACTGCAAGCGGGATCACGTCGAGGGTTGTTGTGCCTTCGCTGTGGATCATCCACTTGCCGGCATTGTCGCCCGCCTTAACCTTGCGCCAAATCTGCCACAAGCCCGGCTCAAGCACGCGCACCTGATCGATCACCTCGGCAGTGAATGCGCCATCGGCGAACTCCTCAACCGTTTCGGCATAGCGAAACTGAGTTAGCGAATACTCGCCGCCAGCTTCCTGCGACTTCCAGCCGATAACCTGCTCGGGCTTGATGATGACGGCATAGGGCCGCGACTTCTCGGCTATCAGGTCGGCGCCGGTAACGAGTACCGCATTGCCGTCAGCATCCACCCGAGAGGTGCCAGGATGGTCGACCAACACAAAGCACAGGCCATGTGACAGGCCCAGCCTGAACAGATCCTGAGCCCAGACATTCAGGCTGTTGCCCTGCCGGTCTATGTTCTCGCAGTACGCCTTAATATCAGCCGGCACATCATCGCCAATGGTCAGATCGTCAGCAAACACGCGCCCGGTCATATTAGCGACCGTTTCGGAGTAAGCGGGCAGTAGTGTTGAAAGGTTTAAGCGCGCTGTGTAAGCGTCGTTTTCCTCTTTCGGCCACTGCGGCAACAGTTCCTTGCCGGCCTTGCGCATAGCCTTGGTGCCGCCCATAAGCGGATCAACGATGGCCCAGTCTTCCCGCATAGCGGTTACTGCGGCGCTAGGCGTGCTCGGGTCAAGGTTGCTCATTGAATGACTTTCCTGTTGGCATAAAAAAGCCCCGCGATTAGCGAGGCTCTGAGGTGGTCTTGTTTAACTGCTTGCGAGCTGTCGGACGTGATCCGTGACGCGACTAAATAGCAGCAGGTCGTTAGCGTCACAATTCTTTACCGCGCCCCACTTGAGGCCATCCATTACCGCGAGGATTTCGCTCGTACACATTCCGCCGCGCGATGCCAGCCGATCCAGCGTCTGGCCATGATTTCGGACCGCCTGCGCCGCGTAAGAGGTCAGCATGCCCATCGGAATGGCGCTTACATACTTATTGCCCATCACTGGCATTTCACTTGCCACGGCGATTCTCCTGTGCAGCTCAATTCGTGCTCCACGTTTTGCGATTGGCTAAAACGTGGCGCGGGTTACATGCGCAGCGGTGTCGAAGTGGCGGTGCGCTTGCGGCGACCTTTGGCTACTGCAAAGTATCTGAATGCGTCTGCGGCGTGAGATGACCAATCGTGAAGCGGCTTGTCTTTCCAGCAGCCTCGCTTGTCGTCCCACTCCTTGCGGTAGTTCTCCAGGCAGGAAATGCCCAGTTCGCACTTTTCGTCATCAAACACGCAGTGCGGCAGAATCTCCCGCGCCTGCTCAATGCCTTCGTCAATGCCGAGCTTTGGCACTACGTTGAATTTGATGCTGTACTTTGCGCCGTCGATCTCGTAACCCTCGCGCGCCAGCTCGCGGCGTGTCTTGCCGTCGCTGCCGAACTCTCGGTTATCGATGTCGTGCGGACCCCAGTGCTCGCCATAGGTGTAACCGCGCTTTTTCAGCACGCCCATGTAGTGGCGCAAGCCTTCGCCGCTGTTCTCGTAGAAGTCGATAACGTGGAATTCTTCGCCGATCATCCGCACAAACCAGATGGCCGTAGAGTCGCCGACGCCGATATCCCAGAACGTGCTCACCGGCTGGTGACTGTTATCGGGTATCGAGCCAATGCGCTGATTGGCATACAGCTTGGCAAACTGCTTGGCGTAATAGGCACCCTCAACTGCCTGCTGGAATGCTTCAGCGGGCAGCGATGGATACTCGCGCTTCATGTCGTCGCCGAGCGTGCGCTCCTTGGCTGCATACCAGGCGCGCTGGCCTTCAGTCAGGGCAATGCCGTGCTTACCCTGCAGTTCTGCAAAGTAGTCGGTCAGGCGCTGCGGGATGCTGCCGATGATTTCCAGCGAGTAGGCCGCATTCTTCCACCACGAAAAGAAGAAGAACTTCCAGTC
>JAIERD010000191.1 GCA_019747155.1 Pseudomonadaceae bacterium | reverse complement strand
AGCGCTGGCCCGGTCATGCTGGCACTTGTATGCCTGCTGGCCTTCGTCGGTCTGGATCTCTGTGATCCGCAGACGCACGCCGTCGAGCGTGATTATGTCGGCCACGGTCAGCCAGCACCAAGAGTCAGGCAGCGAGAATTCTACCTCCCCGCGCTGCTCTTCAATGGCCACCTTGTGGCTGATAACGGCTGCGCGCGCGGCATCATCGGCTCGCATGATTACCGTCGTTTCAAGCTTGGTTTCGGAGTTGCTGCGGTTGTCTAGGCTGCGGTCGCTGGTCTGCTTGTCGGTCGTCAGGCCGCCGAGCGTGTCCAGATACTGCAGATGCAAGGTGCGCGGCACGGTCAAGCTGTCGCGCCGGCTGCTAGACTCTGTTTCGCTTCCCTCGACAAGATCATCCGAAGTGATCGCCGCAACCACCGCACCGCCGCGCGGGACAAAGTGCAGTCGGCCGTCGAAGTTTGACGGGTCAAATAGATAAATTGCCGACAGCGCTTCGATGGCGCTTGATACTGCGTTGGCGTTGGTGACGGAAAAGCCCTCTACCGCGCCCTCCAATTCGTCAATATAAATGCTGCCAACTGGCACGCCTGCGCGAGCGCAAATATCAGCAATAACAGAGCCGACGTTCCAACTTGAAAGCAGCGGCTCGTAACTTAAACCTGGGCGACTCATTGTTAAATCTCCAGCATGAATTGCAAGCGCAGGCCGCGCGAGAAACCTATTTTTATCAGGCCTTTAGTGATTCCAGTTGCAAGCAGGCGCTCTACAGTGAAGCGGTCGCGCTGCTGTCGGTAATAGAGCGAGCCGTCGCGAACGTAGCCCAGAATAACGTCGCTGATCTGGTAGCCGTCACTGCCGACAATGCGCTTATCATCCAGCGACACACGGGGGGTTAAAGCGCCCGCTCCAATCTCGGTAATAACCTGCTCCCCGACTACTGAATCAAACCAGCGCAGCTTGGCAGCTCCCGCTTGAACAAAGGCGAGCACGGGGCGCATATTCGAGTCAAAGCTAAAGCTAATTTCCGTTATGCCCGCACCCTCATACAGCGCGAACGCCGGCACGTTAGGCGCATCCAGAAGCACGGTATGCCCGTCAATTAGGCGCGCGCGCCAGCGCTGATACAGAAGCCCTTTTGAGGTGTCCTGTATGCCTATGCCGCCGTCTTCGTAATCGACCGTTTTAGTGGTGGCGAGCGCGCGCGATCCAGCAAATCCCGACACCTGCGGGGCAGATGACAGGGCGTTATCAGGAAACGCCACGGTTACGGCCCTGCATCCCGAGTCCAGGACATTTTAAACCCGAGCTTTAGGGTCTGTAGATTGGTCTTAACGATCGGGGTCGAAAATTCCACCTGCCAAAAGGTAAACCCGATGCTCCACGTAAAACACTTATTTGATTGATTGGCTAGGGCTGTGGTGAACGTGATCAATATCCCCCGCTCCCATGAGTCGGCCACATAAGCAATGTTTGCAACGCTAGAGGCGCCCGCGTCTGACGATGTACCGCTAGGCACTCCAGACAGGGGGCCAATTGTTCCGGTGTAGGCCAAGTAAACACCGTTAGAGCCAGGGCCGACATGCTGTGCTCTGCCGTTCGCCGCCCAGCCGTTGCTCTGTGACAGATTTTGGTTTGCCGCGCGCATTGTCCAGGCATTCCCGGACGTTGTGCCGGTGAAATCGCCCTGCGGCTGCTTCATTCGCACCTGGTAGACAACCACTAAGTCTTCCCCGGCCAGCACGGTGATAGTCGTTGGGTTGCCGTTCGTGTCAAGCACCAGCGCGCGGCTAAAGAGCGTCGTCCCGGTTGATGCGGTTCCGACACCAACCTCTGCAATATTGCCGGCCGCAGCGCCTGCGCTGAATGTGTAGCTAGTAGTCCCGACAAAGTAATGGTTAGTCGTGTCTATTGTGCCGACAAGGTTGGCGCTGTTTGTAGCAGCGGCTATCCGGGCCACTAGCGCCGTATCGGTAAAGGCTGGGGCCGTAGATCCAGAGCCAACCTGACACCATGAATGCCAAGCTGCAGACGTGGAAAGAAGGTTCATCCCCTGGTTTGTTATTAGGTTCTTAAACCAGGGCGTCTCACTTTTAATTACCCCGTCTTTTTTGATTATGAATTTATAGCGCCCGCTGATACCGACCTCTACATTTGCGTCGATCATGTTAGTGTTATCTCCGTTACTGCTGGCGTCGGCGCTAAGTTGTCCGGCAGCTGCTTGTTGATTAGAAGGCTGAGCCCAATGCTCGTTACTGCTGGCGTCGGCGCTAAGTTGTCCGGCAGCTGCTTGTTGATTAGAAGGCTGAGCCCAATGCTCGTTACTGCTGGTGCAGGGGCTAAGTTGTCTTTGATGGTTGGCGATAGATCACTGAGCGACCACGATACAAGCGCGGGAACAGCGGCCAGGCTTTCGGGGTTTTGGTCAAGGTTTACCGGGCCGGCATTTTCCAGCAGAAGCGTTGAAGTTGACGGAGAGACGGCAAGCGCGTCGAGTAATTCCATTGCGTAAGGCTTGGTCGTCAGATAGCGGCCCTCGGCCCGCTCCACTTCAAATATAAATTGCGGTACAGCGCCGCCGATACTGGTTAAGTCTTCATTAAGCGCTGCGATATAAGCCGTTCCGCGATACGCCGGAACATTACCAATGCCCCATGTCGCCGTTAAAGCTGCGGACGGCTGCTGATCCCATCCGCCAAGATGCAGGCTGAACGAGCTTAGGAATACACTGTTGTTTGCGATGCCCCATGCGGTCCCGCGCCCGTCATACACCAGTTTATTGTTGCGCCAGATGCGCCCAAAGCCGGTTATCGGTCCTTCGCACACGCCGACGGCATACGTTCGGTAAACGTGCTCGACCTTCTGCTTTTTCTTTTTTTTGCCGCCCTTTCCGCCCGGCACAGACTGCTCAACCATCTTTCTGATTGGCGCCTGGCAATGAATGATATTTCCGCCAATCGGCCTAACCAGCCCATAAACAATTACGCGCGGCTCGCCTTCTTTTGCGGTCTGGCTGGAGATTTCGCCCAGCCGTTGCGGCAAGGGGCCGCCAGCGCTCATTTTTTTATCAAGGTAGCCAGGCACGCCAAGGCCTAGCACGTTGGTTATCTTGAATACGGCGCTGTCTCTGCCGAATACCTGCGCTGATAAGCTCATGCAGGGTTGCGCTCCACCTCAAACGTGAAACTTGGCACGGCGCCGCCCAGCTCTGTCAGGTCGTCTTTTAGTGCGACCATGTATGCTGTGCCTCGGTATGCTGGGACATTGCCGACACCCCAGATCGTTTGCAGGTCTGGCGACGGGGCCTGGCTCATGCTGCCCAGGAATAGACGGTACTTATTGAGAAAGACCGCGTTATTAGCGGTGCCCCAGGCATTGCCGCGCGCATCGTAAACCAGCTTGTTATTGCGCCAGATACGGGTGAATGCGCTTATCGGCCCCTCGCAAACACCGATCGCATAGGTGCGATAAACATGCTCAACCTTCTGCTTTTTAGCTGCTCCGCCACCCTTCCCACCTGCAACCTTTTGCGTCTTGAATTCAGTAACAGGCGCCTGGCAGTGAATGATATTTCCGCCAATCGGGCGGACGCGGCCGTAAACGATTACTCTGGGGTCGCCCTCTTTTGCGGTCTGCTGCGATATATCACCAAGGCGCTGAGGCTCTGGGCCGGCCGGGCCGAATTTCTTGTCTAGGTAGGTGGGAATACCCAGGCCGAGAATATTCGTGATTTTGTGAATTGCGCTGTCGCGCCCGAATATCTGCGCCGACGCGCTCATGGCCGGTAAACCCTAACGATGCGGCGCATCCATGCGTCATCGATGCAGTGCTCGGTGACACTTATTTCGCTGTAGCTATGGATAAGGTGCAGGCTGTCAGGGCCGTCCGCGATCAGCCCAACATGCGACGGCTCGCCGCCTTCCCATGCCATCAGCACCACATCGCACGGCTGCATATCATCGACGGCGGCGCCGAAGTGCTCGACCATTTCCCGCTCCAGGCCGTCAAGGTGTGGCGTGCGGCTGTAATCGAGCCGGTCGCGCATCGCTACGCCGCCAGCCTCAAGCGCCTTAACCACAAGCCCCAGGCAATCAATACCGAAGCGCGAGCGGCCACGATGGCGCCACTTGACGCCAATGTAGCTGCGCGCCTCGGCGAGCACGTTAATCTGCGATTGCTGATCCACTCAAACCCCCAAAGACTTGCGCGCTCGGCGTCATTGTTTCCAGGCCGTCGCCGGTCGGAATGAATGGCTCGCCCTTGTAGTTGATTAGGTTGCCGTAGCCGATGCAGTGGCTTGGCGACTTGTTGCAGTCGCGGCGTATTTCGTAGGTGTGGCCGATGGCGATGGCGTAGGCGACCGACTCAAGCAGCGCAATGGTGCCGCTGGCGGCGCTGTAGGCTTCAACCTGATAGAGCCGGCTGCCGGCGTTTGGGCCGGTAAGCCAGCGCAGGCGCCCAGGCACCGGAGTGGCTGAAACTACCAGCCAC
>JAIERD010000553.1 GCA_019747155.1 Pseudomonadaceae bacterium | reverse complement strand
CACCGGTCCCTTCGTATTCAAGCGTTATCAAAAAGATGCGCAAATCCGCTTCACCGGCAACAAGGAATACTGGCAACCGGAAGATGTGAAGGTCGACAACCTGATCTTCGCCATCAACACCGACGCCTCGGTACGGATGCAAAAGCTCAAGGCCGGCGAATGCCAGATCACCCTGTTTCCGCGCCCGGCGGATTTGGCCAGTCTGAAAAAAGACCCCAACCTGTCGATGCCGGAACAAGCCGGCTTCAACCTCGGCTACATCGCCTACAACGTCAAACACCCGCCCTTCGACAAGCTTGAAGTGCGCCAGGCGCTGGACATGGCCGTCAACAAACAAGCCATCATCAACGCAGTTTACGAAGGCGCCGGCCAGCTGGCCGTGAATGGCATGCCGCCGACCCAATGGTCTTATGACGAGACCATCAAAGACCCGGCCTTCAACCCGGAAAAAGCCAAGGAGCTGCTCAAGGCTGCCGGCGTTAAAGAAGGTACCGAAATCACCCTCTGGGCCATGCCCGTGCAGCGCCCTTACAACCCGAATGCCAAGCTGATGGCCGAAATGCTCCAGTCCGACTGGGCCAAGATCGGCATCAAGGCCAAGATCGTCACCTACGAATGGGGCGAGTACCTCAAACGCACCAAAGCCGGCGAGCACGACACCATGCTGATCGGCTGGAGCGGCGACAACGGTGACCCGGATAACTGGCTCGGCACCTTGTATGGCTGCGACGCGGTGGACGGCAACAACTTCTCCAAGTGGTGCGACGCCGACTACGACAAGCTGGTCAAGGCGGCCAAACGTGTCACCGACACCGCCGAACGCACCAAGTTGTACAAGCAGGCCCAGGTGATTCTCAAACACGAAGTGCCGATCACTCCGATCGCCCACTCCACGGTCTATCAACCGATGCGCAAAAACGTTCAGGACTTCCTGATCAGCCCCTTCGCTCTTAACGCCTTCTACGGCGTCAGCGTTAAACCTTAAGTCGCAGCATGCCTGCCGGACCGCTCACCAGCGGTTCGGCAGCAGCACTAGCCCTATTTGTTAGCGACCGGCCCTTGGTGCCGTTCGTGCCTTCTTACCTGTTGTGGAGTACCTCCTCGCGATGCTGTCTTTTATCGCTCGCCGCCTGGCGCTACTGATCCCAACCTTCTTCGGCATCACCCTGCTGACCTTCGCGCTAATTCGCCTGATCCCCGGCGACCCGGTGGAGGTGATGATGGGCGAGCGCAAGGTCGACCCGGTGATGCACGCCCAGGCCTTGCACCGCCTGGGGTTGGACAAACCGCTGCCGGCGCAATACCTGGACTACATCGGCCAACTGGCCCAGGGCGATCTGGGCCAGTCTCTGCGCACCCGCGAGAGCGTTTGGCATGAGTTCACCACCCTGTTCCCGGCCACCTTGGAGCTGTCTCTGGCGGCGCTGTTCTTCGCCGGCACCTTGGGGTTGCTGGCCGGGGTGATTGCCGCGCTCAAGCGTGGCTCCTGGTTCGATCACGGCGTAATGGGCCTGGCGCTGGCCGGCTACTCGATGCCGATTTTCTGGTGGGGACTGATTCTGATCATGTTCTTCTCGGTCAATCTGGGCTGGACGCCGGTCAACGGCCGGATCGATTTGCTCTACGACATCACCCCGACCACCGGCTTTATGCTGATCGATGCCTGGCGCAGCGAAGAGCCCGGCGCCTTCGTCGACGCCCTCAAGCACCTGATTTTGCCGGCCATAGTGCTGGGCACCATTCCCCTGGCGGTGATCGCCCGCATGACCCGCTCGGCGATGCTCGAAGTGCTGCGCGAAGACTACGTGCGCACCGCCCGCGCCAAAGGCCTGTCGCCGAGCCGAGTGGTGTTCGTGCATGCCCTGCGCAATGCGCTAATCCCGGTACTCACGGTGTTCGGCCTGCAGATCGGCACCCTGCTGTCCGGCGCGGTGCTGACTGAGACAATTTTCGCCTGGCCCGGCGTCGGTAAATGGCTGATTGAGGCCATCGGCGCCCGCGACTACCCGGTGGTGCAGAACGGCATCTTGCTGATCGCCTGCCTGGTGATCCTGGTCAACTTCACCGTGGATATTCTCTATGGCTTGGTCAATCCACGCATTCGCCATCAACGTTAAGGAGGTCTGAACATGCAACCTACATCCGCCGTTCCGACCACCGATGCCAGCCTGGTTTACCCCTCGCCCCTGAAAGAGTTCTGGCAAGCCTTCGCCCACAACAAGGGCGCCCTCGGCGGGCTGGTCTTTATGACGCTGATCGTGTTCTGCGCACTGTTTGCGCCGTGGATCGCGCCCCATGATTACAGCGAGCAATACCGCGACTTCTTACTCACCCCGCCGGTGTGGCTGGAGGGCGGGCAGTGGCAATTTTTGCTCGGCACCGACGAACTGGGCCGCGACCTGCTGTCACGGCTGATAGTCGGCGCGCGACTGTCGCTGCTGATCGGCCTGACCTCGGTGGTCATCTCGCTGCTGCCAGGGGTTTTACTGGGGCTGCTGGCCGGGTTTTTCCCGCGAATTTTAGGTCCGGGCATCATGCGCCTGATGGACGTCATGCTGGCCTTGCCGTCCTTGCTGTTGGCGGTGGCGATTGTCGCCATCCTCGGCCCTGGACTGACCAATACGGTGATCGCCATTGCGGTGGTGTCGCTGCCCTCTTACGTGCGCCTGACCCGCGCTGCGGTGATTGGCGAGCTGGACCGCGACTACGTCACCGCCTCGCGTTTGGCCGGCGCCAGCCTGCCGCGACTGATGTTTATCACCGTGCTGCCCAACTGCATGGCGCCGCTGATTGTGCAGGCCAGTTTGAGTTTCTCCTCGGCGATTCTAGATGCCGCAGCGCTGGGCTTTCTCGGCCTCGGCGTACAACCGCCAACGCCTGAATGGGGCAGCATGCTGGCCTCGGCCCGCGACTATATCGAGCGCGCCTGGTGGGTGGTGAGCCTGCCTGGCCTGACCATCTTGCTCAGCGTGCTGGCCATCAACCTGATCGGCGACGGCCTGCGCGATGCGCTGGATCCGAAACTGAAAAACGCCGCCTGAGGTGCCCTGCATGTCGCTTTTGCAAATTCAAAACCTCAACGTGCGTTTCGGCGCCAGCAACGCTGTGCCGGTGGTGGACGACCTCTGTTTGACCGTCGACAAGGGCGAGGTGCTGGCGATTGTCGGCGAGTCCGGCTCGGGCAAATCGGTGACCATGCTGGCGCTGATGGGCCTGATCGACCCGCCGGGAGTGGTCAGCGCCAGCAGCCTGCTTTTCGACGGCCACGACATGCTGCAACTCAAGCCACGCCAGCGGCGCAAAATTGTCGGCAAAGATTTGGCCATGGTCTTTCAAGATCCGATGACCGCCCTCAACCCCAGCTACACCGTCGGTTTTCAAATTGAGGAGGTGCTGCGCCAGCACCTCAACCTCAGGGGCAAGGCCGCTCGCCAGCGGGCGCTTGAACTGCTCGATCGGGTCGAGATCCCTGCCGCAGCCAGTCGCTTGAACGCTTACCCCCATCAACTCTCGGGCGGCATGAGCCAGCGCGTGGCAATTGCCATGGCGATTGCCGGCGAGCCGAAACTGCTGATCGCCGACGAACCGACCACCGCCCTGGACGTGACCATTCAGGCGCAGATCATGGCGCTGCTGCTCGACCTGCAACGCCAACAACAGATGGCGCTGATTCTGATTACCCATGACCTGGCGGTGGTGGCCGAAACCGCCCAGCGCGTCTGCGTGATGTATGCCGGCCAAGCCGTGGAGCTGGGCAAGGTGCCCGAGCTGTTCGATGCCCCGGCGCACCCCTATACCGAGGCGCTACTGAAGGCCATCCCCGAGCACAACCTGGGCGTCGAGCGCCTGGCCAGCCTGCCAGGCATCGTGCCCGGCAGCTACGACCGGCCCAGCGGTTGCCTGCTGTCGCCACGTTGCCCCTATGTGCAGCCGCAGTGCCTGGCACAGAGGCCGGAGTTATTGGCCAGCGAACTGGGCGCGGTGCGCTGCTTCTTTGCCTTGAATCAAACTCACCAGGAGCCGGCGCTATGACTATTGTGCTGACCGCCCGCGACCTGACGCGCCACTACCAGGTGTCGCGTGGGCTGTTCAAAGGCTACGCCACCCTGCGCGCCTTGAATGGCGTGTCTTTCGAACTAGAGGCGGGTAAAACCCTGGCGGTGGTCGGTGAGTCCGGCTGCGGTAAATCCACCCTGGCCCGCGCCCTGACCCTGATTGAGGAGCCGACCTCAGGTTCCTTACAGATCGCAGGACAAGAAGTCACGGGGGCCAGCAAGAGCGAGCGCAAACAACTGCGCCGCGATGTGCAGATGGTCTTTCAAAGCCCTTATGCCTCGCTCAATCCACGGCAAAAAATCGGCGACCAACTGGCCGAGCCGCTGCTGATCAATACCCCGCTGAGTCGCGCCGAACGCCGCGAGAAAGTCCAGCTGATGATGCAGCAGGTCGGCCTGCGCCCCGAGCATTACCAGCGCTACC
>JAIERD010000277.1 GCA_019747155.1 Pseudomonadaceae bacterium | reverse complement strand
CACTGGCCGGTGATCGACAAACTGGTGCCGCCGGGAATACCGATATTGCCGGTGACCAGATTGAGGTTGTTGATATTCACCACGCCATCCGAGCCGTGGGTCGACTGGTTGATGCCCATGGTCCAGATGCTCATAGCGGTCGGTGCCTTGGCGTAGATGCGCGCCACGGTGCGAATCCTGTCTTCGTCGATGCCGCAGACATGTTGCGCGGTTTTGGGGTTGTAGTCGGCTAACAGGACGCGCAACTCGTCGATGCCGTTGGTGTGCTTGGCGATGTAATCATCGTCTTGCAGACCTTCATCGAAGATCACATACATCATCGCGTTGATCAGCACGCAGTCGGTGCCCGGGGTGATCGGCAGATGGATGTCGGCGAACTGCGCCAGCATGGTCACCCGTGGATCGACCACTATCAGCGGGAAGCTGCGTTTCTCCAGCGCCTCTTTCAGCCGCCAGTAGATGATCGGGTGTTGCTCGGGCAGGTTGGAGCCGAAGGCCATCAGGCAATGGGTGTGCTCGAAGTCATCGTAGCAACCCGGCGGGCCATCCGAGCCGAACGAGCGCTTGTAGCCCGACACCGCCGAGGCCATGCACAGGGTGGTGTTGCCGTCATAGTTGTTGGTGCCGATCTGGCCGCGCACCAATTTACCGAGGGTATAGAACTCCTCGGTCAGCAATTGCCCGGTAGACACCACGGCGAAGGCATCGCGGCCATATTTCTCTTGGATTTCTTTGATCTTGGCGGCGGTGGTGTCCAGTGCACTGTCCCAGCTGGTCGGCTGGAATGGCAGGTGGGCTTTGTCGCGCATCAGCGGCACGGTACCGCGCCCCGGCGATTCAAACAGTTCGTGTTCGAGCAGACCTTTAATACACAGCTTGCCGCGATTGACGTCGGCGCCGGCATGCCCGCGACTGGTGACGATGCGACCGTCCTCGCCCAGGCCCAGCTCGATGGCGCAGCCGGTCGAGCAGTAGTTGCAGGTGGTGTATTTCCACTCTTTAACGGTTTTCGCGGGGATGGCTATCGGCTTACGGTGTTTGCGACCAAAGATCATGTGTTGTCCTACTGATCGCTGTCTGTGCAGCGTTACGAGGTTTTGCGCAGGCGGTCAGTACCGCTCCGGACGCAGGGCTAACCCCCAATCAGCAAAAATCGCGCCGTTTAACCGAAAGTACCGACAGCCGACGCCCGCAGCGTTGTTATCCACGCTAAAAGCACGCGCAGACGGCGACAACCAGGGTTTAGCCAAGCCCCAAGGCTGCGCTTTTTTAGCGCAGCCTTAGCAGTTGCAGGCGCTTAGCGCGCCAAAACACGGCACGCCGCCCATCGATGGTGCGCAGCACTGCCCGAACGCGGACAGATGGCACGCAGATGAAGCACAGGGGGATGCCTATGGCAGTGCCTTCAATGTAGGAGCCAGCTTGCTGGCGATGCTCTTGCTTAATGCGGCTCGCCAGCAAGCTGGCTCCTACACAGCACTGTTAATCGGTTAAAAGGCCTTATCGCGATAAGTCTCTTCTCCACCGAGCAGGGTCCAGAGCACCTTGGCTTTGCCGATTTGTTTAACTGGCAATTCGAAGATGTTTTGATCCAGCACCACCAGATCGGCCTGTTTGCCAACTTCCAGCGAGCCGGTGCTCTGCTCTTGGCGCAGGGTGTAGGCGGCGTCTAGGGTGTATGCCTTAACTGCGGCGGCCAGGTTGGGCAGGCTGCGCTCGCCCAGGCTCAGGGCGTTTTGCATGATACCCAGCGGCGACAGTGGGTTTACGTCCCAGTCGGAGCTCAGGGTCACGCGGGCGCCCGAGTCATAGAGCTGGCGAATCGGCAGCATTTGGTAGGCGCGGTCACCGATCATCGGCACGTTGTCTTTCAGAAACGACGGCGTGAAGTAGGGGCTCGGCTGGAAGTCGGCGATGGCATTCAGCTGTTTAAAGCGCGGAATATCCTCGTTATCCACCAGTTCGACGTGGGTGATGCGGTGGCGGCCCTGGCCGTTAGTGGCTTCGATAGCATCCAGCGCATCGCTAACCGCTTGGTCGCCAATGGCATGGATATGCATGTCGAAACCGGCCTTGCTCAGCTCACGGGCGTAGCGCTCAAGGCGCTCGGGGCTGAAGTAATACAAACCCTTAGGTTCAACCCCCGGCAGGCTCTGGTTATAGGGCTTTTGCAGGCGTGCGGTGGTGTTGTGGATGATGCCGTCGACATAGAACTTGATCTGCGTGACGCGCAGCAGACTGTCGTCATTACCTTCGTCATACATGGCTTTTAGCTCGGCCAGTTGCTCGTCGTCATCCAGCGCCGGATAGGCCCATAGATCCAGCACGGTACGGGCCTTCAGCTCATCGTTTTTCGCCGCTCGCTGCCAGGCTTCAAAATGCCCACGACGCCAAAATACCCGCGCATCGGCCACCGAGGTGATGCCGTTTTTGGCCAGTTCGTCCTGACCATACAACACCGCTTGGTAGTAAACCTCTTGCAGCGCCTTGGACGGCGGCAAGGCTTTGTCCAAGGCCAAGTCACCGGCGTTATCCAACACCACACCAGTCGCCTCGCCCTTCTCATCACGCAGGATTATGCCGCCCACTGGGTTGGGCGTATCCGCATCAATACCGGCCAGTTCCAGGGCCTTGGAGTTGAGCCAATAAGAGTGCGAAGTCTCTTCCATGATCGCTACCGGCCGCTCGCTGATGATGCCATCGAGCAGTTCGCGCGGGCTTTGCTTGGCATCCAGCAAGGCATGCAGACCAAAACCCGAACCGAGCAGCCACTCGCCCTGCGCCTCAGCGTCGCAGGTTTTCAGCGCCTTGAGCCATTGCGGCACATCCTCTTCAGGGCTTAGCTCGCAACCACCCTGAGCTTCGGAGGAGGCGTCCAGCACGTGGGCGTGAGTGTCTTGAAAGCCGGGCAATACCAAGCGGCCTTCGAGATCGACCTGCTCGGTTTCATCATCAACAAATTCAGCCACATCGTCATCCGAGCCGATCGCGACGATGCTGCCGTCCGCATCGATAACCATGGCACTGGCCCAAGGCTGCGCGGCATTCACCGTGTAGATTTTGCCGTTATGCAGCAAGGTGGTGCTGGGTTCGGCGGCCACGGCAAGGCTGCTGCCGAGCGATACAACAAGCAGCCAAGAGGTTAGGCGGCGCATGGGTAAAACCTCGTAAAAAACGTCTGCACCAACCGCAGTGGCCGGGCAGCAATTAATCAATAAATACTCACTGCCACGGATGGCAATGACGCTTGGTGTAATCACTGTAGAAGTTGCATGTGATCTGCGCCCGAGGACGAAGAGCTGCCCGGCAAAATCTCTAGCGCTGCCGGGCAGTGCCGATTACAGAATATCCAGCGGGTAGGAGGTGATGATGCGGATCTCGTCGTTGTCAGTACCGGAGTTGGTGGCGTTGATCTCGCCATTACCACGATAGGTGGCTTGGCGCAGGGTAAAGGACAGGTCCTTGGCCGGGCCGTCTTGCAGCACGTAAGCCACTTGAATGTCACGCTCCCACTCTTTGCCGTCTTCCAAGCTGTTGTAGAAACCATAGGCGCCGTTGGCATCGGCATGGGTGCCGTCAGCACCAGTACCTTTGACATAACGGGTCATAAAGCTTAAGCCGGGCACCCCGAAGCTGGTGGCGTCGAGGTCATATTGCAGCTTGTAGGACTTCTCGCCGGGGGCGTTGAAGTCGGCAAACTGCGAGGAGTTAGCCAGCCAAATGGAACCGGCGGGGTTGAACTTGCCGTTACCGGTTTCCACGCCCAAGTAGTCGAACGGCGTATTACCGTTAACGCGCTGATGGGCGAAGGTGAATGTGTGTGCGCCGGTAACCAACGCCAGCGACATGCTGTAGGCATCGGTGTTGATCTTGCCGGCCTTGGCATCACCGGTGTCATCGGTTTTGTAATAGTTAACCGAGGTGTTCAGCGCAGTTTCTTCGTCCAGCGCCAAACTATGGCTGAGGTACAGGTAGTACTGCTGCCACACATCTTCATAGTTGGATGCATGCACGCCACCCAGCAAGGTGTCGCTGAAGGTGTAATCGCCACCGATAAAATCGGCGCGATTGAACGCCGTCTGGCCGTAAGTGGTGCCCAGATTGCCATCTTTGTTGGTGCTGTTTTCGGCGTTGCCGGAGGTGAAGTGACCGCCTTGCAGGGCCAGGCCTTCGATCTCATTACTGGTCAGCAGGCCACCGGTGAAATGTTGCGGCATCAGGTACAGGTCGCTGTAGCCAAACACTGGACTGTTCGGTTGCAGATTACCGGCTTTCAGTTCGGTCTCGGAAATCCGCAGTTTGACCGCACCACCGGCCAGGCCATAGCTGTCTTCACCCTGACAGCTGCCGGTTAGGTCATCGCAATTATTGCTGCCCGGAAACACGTTAACCCCGCCTACCCCACCGGTGCCGCCGGTACCCGCACCGCCGGTCAGACGCGCCGCGCCATTGGCAAAGGCATCCACGCCAAAACC
>JAIERD010000509.1 GCA_019747155.1 Pseudomonadaceae bacterium | reverse complement strand
AGCACATCGAGGGTTGCCGATACCCGCTCAAGACCCAGCTGATCAACCGCCGAAACCAAAAACACCAGCAACACAAACCAGTAAATGATTTTGCCGATCAGGGTCGAAACCGGTACCTGAATACCCACCCGCGCCAGCAGCTTGGTCAGGCCGGTGCCGGCCATCAGGCGATCAAGGCCAATCTTGGCCAGCACCTTGGACAGCAAGGTGTCGAGCAATTTAGCCAGCACAAAGCCGAGCAAAACCAGAACCATTGCCACGATAAGGTTCGGGATGAAGACTGCAACCTTTGACCAAACCGCTGCCATAGCGCCGACCAAGCCTTGTGTTACCGGATCAAATTCCATAATTAATCAGCCTTATTAGCAGTGCTGTTGGAGGCTTTACGCCGTGAGACAGGGGCCAGATGTGGCGAGCCTTTGCTGACTGCCAGCATGGTGGCGCCGAACCAATGGCCGATCAGGCTGAACATCTCGCCAGCACCGATTTGCCGGTTGGCGGTTTTTAATACCCGGCCCAGGCACGCATCGTCATCGTGAGTCGATGGCGCAGTATTGAGTAGCTCACGCAGGGACTGTTCAAAAGGATCGTGCATACGTACCTCGGGGTTCATCTCGGCTAGACGCATTGAGGCGCGAGCAAGTCACGTCATAGCCAGCGCAAGCGACGAAACAACCACCACTGACCGAAGGTCAAGGCGCCCATCAATCCGCACACGAGGATAAAGGCATAGGGCAGCTCTGCGCCCGGAATACCGCCGACGTTAATGCCGAGCAAACCCGTTAAAAAACTCAGCGGCAGGAAAAAACCGGTAATGATGCCGAAGCGATACATGGTGCGATTCATCTGCTCGGACATACGTCGGTGCTCCGACTCTAGAATCAGCGCAACCCGTTCACGGATCAGCTCTAGTTCTTCCAAGTAACGAGTCAGGTGGTTATTTAACTCATTCCAATAACCGCAGGCATCAGAGTTAAACCATGCGCGTTTATGGCTGGCCAGCTGCGCATAGATATCCCGTTGCGGCGCCAGAAAGCGCCGTAAGCTGGCCGAGCGGCGGCGAATCTGCTGCAACTGTGCATGATCGGGAACGTAACGGTCGTCGTCGTCAATCCGTTCCTCTTCCACATCAACAGGTTCGGTTAGTCCAACCACCAAGGTTTCGATTTTACTGGTGAGCTGAGTGGCCAAGCCCAGAATCAAGTCCGAGGTATTTTTCGGTCCGCGCCCCTGGGTGAGCTGCTCAACCAAGTCACTTACCGCCCGTAAGGGCCGCATGCGCATGGAGATAACCCGCCGGGCGTCAGCAAAAATGCGCACCGAGACCATATCCTCAGGTTCGGCACCGGGATTGAGATTGACCCCACGCAAAAACAGCAGCACCTCATCAGCCGGCAAGCTCAATAAGCGTGGCCGAGTGTTTTCTTCGAGGAGCAAATCGCAGCTGAACTCGCTAAGCCCACTCTGATGACGCAGCCACTCTTGCGCTAGCGGATGACTGCGATCCCAGTGCAGCCAAAGACTTTCCTCAGGCTGCAAGATCAGTTGATCCAAATCCTCACAGCCAAGCTCGCGGGCCCCACCGGCGCCATCCAGCACAAAACCCTGCACCAGACCGCACGCCTCATTTATATCTTCGTGCATTGCTATTTCCATGACGCGCTTAAGCCCAGCATTAAACCACCAGCGTACAGAAGAGGCTGGCGAATCATTAAGCCGGCATAGTCAGCGCTTGTGGCGACACGATCACGCCGTTGTTGTCGGCATATACGTACTCGCCCGGGCGAAAAGTTACACCGCCAAAGGTTACTGACACGTTGAGATCACCAATACCGCGCTTGTCGGTCTTCATTGGATGACTGGCCAGCGCCTGTACGCCCAAATGGGTTTGCGCGATCACGTCGACGTCGCGAACGCAGCCATACACCAGCAAGCCTTCCCAGCCATTTTTGGCGGCTTTTTCGGCCAGCATGTCGCCCAACAAGGCGCGGCGCAGCGAACCGCCACCATCAACCACCAGCACTTTGCCTTTGCCATTCAGCTCGACTTGATCCTTGACCAGGGAGTTATCTTCGAAGCATTTGATGGTGACTATCTCGCCGCCAAAGGAGTCACGGCCGCCGAAATTGCTGAACATCGGCTCAACCACTTGCACCAATTCTGGGTAGGCATCGCACAAATCTGGGGTTACGTAGTGCATGGCAAAGCTCCGTTAGAAATCAAAAATTAAACATCAACACCAATTCGATCGCCCTGATGGCGCCGGCGAAGCGCTACAGCTTAGCCGTGTCTGGCAGCGCCGAAAACGCCTCAGGCAAACACTGCTGTCGCAACCAATGCTCAACCAGCGGCCAGACTTCACGCTGTGCCTGCTTGCTCACCAGCATCTCGACATGACCAAAGTCGCCGGTAAAGCCACTCGTGCGACCCAGACAGAGGTATTCGCGGACGGCCGAGCCAAACTGCTTGAGCAACTTGCGACACGCCCAAGGCGGATCTTGTCGATCACCCTCGGCACTTACCGCCAACACCGGCACCTTAACCTCGGTAAGCCCGGCCCACCAGTCACGCTCGGTGTCGCCAAAGCGACCAAACAAGCCGTGCCAGCGCAGGCTTTCCAAGGCCAGGCCGATCGGTTCATCTTCCGGCCCACGCTTAAGCCTTGAGCCGGAAATGTGCGCAAACCGCTTGAGCAACAAACGCCCGCCCCACTCCACTGGAGGCATTTTCAGCGGCCAATAGACCCGGCTAATTTGACTGCCAAACAGCGCCACGGATGCCGCATCCTGCTCGCTCAAATAATGCCCGCCCAGGGCTGCGGTCAGTGTCGTGCCACCAAGGGAATGACCAATCCAATGCGGCGCTTGTTGGGTTTGCTCACGGACAAAAGCGGCGATCGCCGGCAAATCGTAGCGGGCATAGTCACTGACCCGATTAGCCTTGTAGTGCTGATTGCGCGGCGACAAGCCATGCCCGCGCATCTCGGCAATCCATATATCAAAACCACTGCGCGCCAAATGCGCGCCCAAGCCAATGGCCTTGGGCGAATACCAAAAACGCCGATTAGAGAAACTGCCATGCAGCAAAATCACCGGCACACCGCGAGCCTGCTCAAAACCAGGCAAACCCAAGCGGGTCAGCGCCAACTCGACGGTGGAATCAGGGCTATTACCGGGCTTTAGACGATAAACGTCTTCGGTCAGGTCATTACGAAACTCGGCGCTCATCAGCGCCACGGGAAAAAGCTCACTGCTGCTGTGCATAATGTTTCTGGCATAAAAAAGGACGGGAATGCCCCGTCCTTTTGTTAAGTAATGCGATTACGCCTGGCTTTCGGCCAGGAACAACCAGGTATCGAGCACTGAGTCAGGATTCAGCGAAACGCTTTCAATCCCCTGCTCCATCAACCACTTGGCCAAATCTGGGTGATCGGATGGACCCTGACCGCAGATGCCGATGTATTTATTGGCCTTACGGCACGCCTGAATCGCGTTCGACAGCAGCTTTTTAACCGCCGGATTACGCTCGTCAAACAGGTGCGCAATGATCCCAGAATCGCGATCCAGACCCAGGGTTAGCTGGGTCAGGTCGTTGGAACCGATCGAGAAACCATCGAAAAATTCGAGGAACTCTTCGGCCAGAATCGCGTTGGAAGGCAACTCGCACATCATGATCACGCGCAGGCCATTTTCGCCACGGGACAAACCGTTGCTGGCCAACAGATCAATCACCTGACTGGCCTCGCCCAAGGTACGCACGAACGGCACCATGATCTCGACGTTGGTCAGGCCCATCTCATTGCGAACTTTCTTCAGCGCCCGGCACTCCAGCTCGAAGCAGTCGCGGAACGACTCGCTTATGTAACGCGAGGCGCCACGGAAACCCAGCATCGGGTTTTCTTCTTCCGGCTCGTACAGTTTGCCGCCGATCAAGTTGGCGTATTCGTTGGACTTAAAATCCGACAGCCGCACTATGACTTTTTTCGGCCAGAAAGCCGCTGCCAAGGTGCTGATGCCCTCGACCAACTTCTCGACATAGAAGCCCACCGGATCGCCATAACCGGCAATGCGTTTCTCGACACTGTCCTTGATCTCCGCCGGCAAGCTGGCGAAATTCAACAGCGCCTTGGGGTGCACGCCAATCATGCGATTGATGATGAACTCGAGCCGTGCCAGACCCACACCTTCATTCGGCAACTGGGCGAAATCGAAGGCGCGGTCGGGGTTGCCGACGTTCATCATGATTTTGAACGGCAGATCCGGCATGGCATCGACCGAATTCTTGCGAATATCAAAACCCAGCTCGCCTTCGAAGATAAAACCGGTGTCGCCCTCGGCGCAGGACACGGTAACGCCCTGACCGTCTTGCAATATGTGGGTCGCATTGCCGCAACCGACCACCGCCGGAATACCCAGTTCACGGGCAATAATGGCCGCGTGACAGGT
>JAIERD010000255.1 GCA_019747155.1 Pseudomonadaceae bacterium | reverse complement strand
CTTGATGGTCCAAGCCGCTACCGGCGTAAATGCCGCCGCGCGCAGTCAGCACGAAAGCACGTTTGCCGGTCAGCAAGCCTTGCGGGCCGGTGTCGGTGTATTTGAAGGTAACGCCGGCGCGCAGCACATGGTCGAGCCAGGCCTTGAGGGTGCTGGGAATGGCGAAGTTGTACATAGGCGCGGCCAGCACCAGCACGTCGGCAGCCAGCAACTCCGCACTGAGGGTATTGGAGCGCGCCAAGGCGGCTTTTTCGGCCTCGCTTTGCTGCTCGGCCGGGGTCATCCAGCCACCCAGCAAGTTACTGTCCAGGTGCGGCACCGGCTCCAGAGCCAGGTCACGCACAGTCACCTGATCGGCCGGATGGGCCGCTTGCCATTGGGCGATAAATTGCTCGGTAAGCTGACGCGAGACCGAACCTTGTTGACGGGCACTGCTTTCAATAACCAGAACTTGGGACATGCGAGATACCTCGGCGAGAAACTATGTTGGGGTTGTTTGATGTTGATGCTGGCAAGGTTATAGCCCGATCAATCGATTAAAAAGCGCAAATACACGCTAATAATCATCGAAATAATTGATTTATAAGCCAGCCCGAATTAGCCTCGAAGCCAACCTTCTACAGTCGCGTATCCCACCAGGAGCGAGCATGAAAGCGCCCCGCGTCAGCCTCGAACAATGGCGAACCCTGCAAGCGGTGGTCGACCATGGCGGCTTTGCCCAGGCCGCCGAAGCCTTGCACCGCTCACAGTCCTCCATCAGCTAC
The DNA here is from genome assembly GCA_019747155.1 of Pseudomonadaceae bacterium. GTDB lineage: Bacteria > Pseudomonadota > Gammaproteobacteria > Pseudomonadales > Pseudomonadaceae > Aquipseudomonas. The sequence goes on along the minus strand of JAIERD010000255.1, from coordinate 3,669 downwards.
ACGGTTGGGCGCATGCAAGAGCAACTCGGCGTGCCATTGCTGCGCATCGAGGGGCGCAAAGCGGTGCTCACCGAGGCCGGCAACCTGTTACTGCGCCGCTCCCGGCAACTGGTCAAGCAGGCCAGCCAGCTGGAAGAGTTGGCCCTGCGCATGGAGCAAGGTTGGGAGGCCGAAGTCCGCCTGGTAGTGGACGCCGCCTATCCCAACGCTCGCCTGGTGCAGGCCCTCAGCGCCTTTATGCCGCTGAGCCGTGGCTGCCGGGTGCGTTTGCGCGAAGAAGTTTTGTCGGGTGTTGAAGAAGTGCTGCTGGAGGGCGCCACTGACCTTGCGATTACCGGCCTGACCATTGCCGGCTACCTGGGCAGTGAGTTGTGCAGTGTCGAATTTATCGCTGTCAGTCATCCGCAGCATCCACTGCAACAACTGCAACGGGAACTCACCGCCAGCGATCTGGAAAACCATATGCAAGTGGTGATTCGCGACTCCGGCCGCGCACAACCGCGCGATGTCGGCTGGCTCGGCGCCGAACAACGCTGGACGGTCGGCAGCCTGCCCACCGCCGCCACCTTCGTCAGCAGCGGCCTGGGCTTTGCGTGGCTGCCGCGTCACCTGATCGAACGCGAGTTAAGCACCGGCCTGCTCAAGGAGTTGCCGCTGCAACAAGGCGGCAGCCGTCACCCACAGTTTTCACTCTATGCTAACAAGGACAAAACCCTGGGGCCGGCGACGCAAATTCTGGTCGATTTACTTAAGCGTCAAGCGGTTGAACCTTAACCGGCAGGTAATAGAGTCCACCCATTAAAGCCCTGCCATCGGCCAGCCGATAGCCTGCTACACAACAACAATAACCTCTGGAGTAGCCCATGGCCCTGATCCCCGTTCGCCTTTCTCAACGGCTGACGCTTGGCAGTTGCGCCTTGTTGGCGCTGACGGCCGCCGCCGTCTTTGCGGTAATGACTTGGCGCGGCCAACCGCTGATTGTCGCCGCCAGCTCGGAGCTGATCGAGCAAACCGGCGGCGCCATAGTCCGTCAATTGGGCTTACAACTGGCCGGCATTGAAGGCCTGACGGCCAGCATGGCCCAGTTGGCCGAGGTGTTGCCGCGCGAAGAGGCGTTGTTCAAAGGCAGCCTGCCGAACATGATCAACCATGCCGGCGATGCAGCCATTGCCGGCGGTGGCGTCTGGCCGGAGCCGAACGCGTTCAGCGCCGACGTGACTCGGCGCAGCTTCTTCTGGGCCCGTGGCAACGGTGGCCAAATGGAGTATTCCGACGACTACAACAAAGCCGACGGCCCCGGTTACCACAACGATGCCTGGTACAGCTCGGCGCGCACCGGCAAAGACGGCCAATGCGTGTGGTCCGAGGCCTACCAAGACCCGGTCAGCGGCGTGCCCATGGTCACCTGTAGCGTGCCGTACAAACTCAGCGGGCGTTTTGCCGGGGTCGCCACCATTGACCTGCGCCTCGACGACCTGTCTCAGTTTTTGGAACAACAAGGTGCGGTAACCGGCGGCTATGCCTTTGCCCTTGACCAGGCCGGCAACGTCCTGCACTTTCCCGGCGCCAAACGCGCCTCCAGCGCCAGCATGCAGACCTTTAAGGCCTTGGTGGCCGATAACGCCTGGCTCCGCCCGGTAGCCGAAGCTCTGAATCGCGACAGCGAAACGATTCGTACCGTCGACCTCGCAGACGACGGCCAACTGCATGAGGCCAGCCGCGTCAGCCTGTTTGTAATGCCTGGCAGCGGCTGGGTGATTGGCTTGGTCACCCCACAAACCCGGGTCACCGGTTTGGCACGCACCCTGACCGGGGAAATTCTGTTGTTTCTGCTGCCGGTATTGGCGCTGCTGTTGTTCCTCGCCTGGTTGGCCGGGCACAAACTGATCGCGCAATTGGAAGAAACCACCGAACAAATCGATGCCCTCGGCCAAGGCCAGGCCCACAGCAGCAGCGTCGAGTTGCGGGTTGAGCGCGCGGACGAGATCGGCGCCTTGCGTGGCGCGGTCAATCGGTATGCCGGGCAATTGCGCAGCATGTTGCAGAACATCGCCAGCGAAGCTCAGCGCCTGCAAGGTGAGGCCGCCGTACTGGCCAGCCTGAGCAGCACCCTGGCCGAGCGGGCCGAACAGCAGCGCATGGAAAACACCCAACTGGCTGCGGCCATTACCGAAATGTCCTCCAGCGCCCAAGAGGTCGCCAGCAACACCCATGATTGCGCGACCACCGCACAAAGCTCACTGGTGGTGGTGCGCGAGGGACAAACCAAGCTCGCCGCCAACAGCCAGGCGATTCAAGCACTGGCCGCCGAAATGGCCGGCGCGGCCACCGTGATCACCCGTTTGGAGCAAGACAGCCAGCAGGTCGGCGCGGTGCTGGATGTGATCAAGGCGATTTCCGAGCAAACCAACCTGCTCGCCCTGAACGCCGCCATCGAAGCGGCGCGGGCCGGCGAGCAAGGCCGTGGCTTTGCCGTGGTGGCCGATGAAGTACGCACCCTGGCCGGTAAAACCCAGGCCTCGGCCAACGAAATTGGCGGCATGATTAACGCCCTGCAACAGGCCTCCCGCCAAGCGGTGCAAGCCATGCAGTCGGGTGAGGCGCGTACCGAACATGCGGTGGGTGAAGCCGAAGGCGCGGCGGCGGCGCTGTCGAGCACCGTGACCAGCTTCGATGACATTTCCCAGCGGGCCCAACAGATCGCCCTGGCCGCCAATGAGCAGAGCCACGTTACCCAAGAAATCAACCAACTGGCAGTACGCATCCATACCATCAGCGAGGATAATGCCCGCGACGCGCTCGCCCTCAATCAGGTCAGCGAGGCCATGCAAGCACTGTCCGGACGCTTGGCGGCGCTTAGCCAAGGGCAGCTTTAAGGCGCTGTACAGGTTATAAGTTGAAGAGCGATTTCGTAGGGTGGGCTTGAGCCCACCGCATCAGGACGTAAGGACCTTGGTGGGCTCAAGCCCACCCTACGCGCTAGCCATCGCTCGCAAGATTTTTTAACAATCTGTTAAGCGCACAAGGAGGTTCAATGTCTTTTTTCGATTACGACGGCTGCCAACTGCACTACGAAGAGTACGGCCACGGCGCGCCGCTATTGCTGGTGCATGGTTTGGGCTCCAGCACGCTGGACTGGGAATTTCAGACCGCCGTACTGGCCGCTCACTACCGGGTTATTGCCCTGGACTTGCGCGGCCACGGCCGCTCCGACAAGCCCGTGGAGCACTACAGCATTGCCGGTTTTGCCGAAGATGTGGCGGCGCTGATCGAGCACCTAAAACTCGGCCCGGTGCATCTGGTGGGTATTTCCATGGGCGGCATGATCGGCTTCCAGCTGGGAGTTGAGCGGCCGGAACTGCTGCAAAGCCTGTGCATCGTCAACAGCGGCCCGGAGGTGAAAGCCAAGTCGTTCGCCGACTGCCTGCAAATCGCCAAGCGCTGGAGTTTCTCGCGCCTGCTCAGCCTCGACACCATCGCCAAGGGCTTGGGCAAGTTGCTGTTTCCCAAGCCCGAGCAAATTGAACTGCGGCTGAAGATTGAACGGCGCTGGCCGCGCAATGACAAGCGTGCCTACCTGTCGAGCCTGGACGCCATTATCGGCTGGGGCGTACGCGACCGAATCAACCAAATCAGCTGCCCAGTGCTGGTGATTAGCGGTGACCGCGA
>JAIERD010000294.1 GCA_019747155.1 Pseudomonadaceae bacterium | reverse complement strand
TCTGTTGACCCGCCCATTCACACTATTCAGCTTTCTGAGGCTGTGCAAGCCCCCACTTTACGGCATCCGGACGAAAAAGGCCTTCACCTTGAATGGCCTTCAAGATGACTAAAAATGGGTCTGGCGATTTTGGGGCAGAAAGAAAATCAGCTGCAAGATGGCTTGGGCTGTGAGTTATTCCAGACGAGCGGTAGTGAGGCTGGCGCAGGTTTTTCTAACCATCAGGGAGTCGGGTGTCAAATCCCTACCCCAAACCTACCCCAGGCCGATTTTTGGCCACAAAAAAGGGCTACGCTTTCACGTAACCCTTTGATTTGTATGGTGCCGGCACCAAGAGTCGAACTCGGGACCTACTGATTACAAGTCCGGCCTGTGGTGCCCAGTCTATTGGGAAAACTCGAAGCCTTCAATGTTTTCAGGGATATATGCAGCGCTACGCGGCAGGTATTCCCGGCAGGTGTGGACGTAATGTGGACGCTATCGGCTTCACTGGCTTTCACGGCTTTGCCAAACCTTTCACAGCGTGAAAACCCCCACCACCCGCCAAGGCCCGCGCCACTGCTGGCCCGGAACCCCTCTTTCACCACCACCCAGGTTTGCACAAAAAATTCACGCAAGGCCCGTCGGCGGGAGGGGGAAAAGTGCGTTCCTTTCCTCGGTTTCTTGGCCGAGTGTAATTTTCCCGGGGCGAGCGTCCGCCGGCCGCGTGTGACTCGATATCGGCGCTCGGCAGGATCTTGAGGGCATGAAAAAGCCCGCCAGTGGGCGGGCTTGGTGGGTGTCTGTGGGTTAGAGCGTGATGGGTTTCAGCTGTCCCGCCAGCAGCAGTGCCTGGGCGGCCTTGGCGTTGAACTGCGCCGCGTCGGTGGGGCTTGGGGTTGGCCCTGGCACGTGCGTGTGGGCTGCCAGCTGGGTGTTCATGGCCTGCACTAGGTCTATCAGATCGCACACCACCTGCAGCACGTTGACGCCTTCGGATCCGAGCCAGGTCTGCGGGGCAATGCTGCGCCGGATGCCCTCGATCCGTTCCTGCATATCGCCGCCCACCGTGGCGTTGTGTTTCTGGCCCACCACTAGATTCAGGTCGCGCCCGGTGGCTTGGTGCAGATCGTCCACGGCGGCCAGGCTGGCGGATCCACCCGACAGCAGCTTGAGCGCGCCCAGCGCTTCCACTTTCTTGATGCCGCCCACCGACTCGGTGGAATGGTCGGCCACTTCCACGGTGCTGCTCTGGTAGCTCTCCGCGTTGTCCAGGGCCTCCACCTGGCGCTCCACGGCTTGATCGCGGATCCGCCCGTCTGTCTGGCGCAGCCAGTTGCCGTCGGCGTCTACGCGCTGCTGGCAGGCCTCGCTGTGCTGCCACAGCTGGTCACCCTTGGGCACGCGGGGCAGGCTCAGGCCGTGGGCCAGGATCTGCGCGATGAACGGTTTATGGGGCAGGCCGTAGGCGAAGCACACCACCACGGTGGTGCCTTCCTCGGGAAAGCCGAACATGCCGGCTTCCTGGCCACCACCTGGCACCGGTAGGGGCAGGCTCTGCAGGATGGGCAGGGCCGGATCCGGCTCGCCGTCTGGCAGCAGCACTTCCACGTCCACGGCGAAGCGCGGGCGGAAGTCGTCGCACAGGCCTTGCGCCTCTGGTGCGTCAGGCACGGCCACCACCCGCCCGAAGCGGGGGAGGTGGTAACCGCCGGTCAGCTCGGGAAATCGGCGCTCTACTGTGCGCTGGATTGCGTCTTCCATCGGATGGCCATCTGCGTGCTGGCAAGCGTCACCGACGTGATGCGCTCGCCTTGGTTGATTGATACGCCTGGGCGCAGCCCGGGAAGGGCGGCCACGGTGGCGCTCTGGTTGCCCTGATAGCTGTCGAACAATTCCTGCGGCAGGTTCAGCGGTTCGCGTGCGCCCCAGTAGCTGTCGGCCCAGCTGCCGGCGAATACCTCGCCATCACCCTGCTGCTGCCAGATGTAGTCGGGGATCCCGAACACCTGGGCGAGGCTGTCCATAGCTTGGAAGCCGGTGGCCAGGCTGTAGAAGTAAGGGGCCTTCACCTTTGCATAGGGCTTGTCTGGCACCCTGAAACGCAGGCCGGTGCGGGCGGTGATCTCGCCCAGCACCTGGCGCATGTCCACGTGGCGCAGGTTCATGGGCAGGGGCAAGGCCAGCACGCTGGTCAGCTCGCGGCAGAACAGCACCTGCTCCAGGCTGCTGGCCGGGGTGCAGCGCTCCACGTGCCCGATGAAGTGCCGCTGCAGGGCGCGTTCGTTGTAGCCGAGGTCGAACACCACCAGGCCACGCACTGGTGCTTCGGCCTTGATGGTGAAGCTGGCCCGGCCTGGGCTGCGCAGATCCAGCCGCACGTCGTCTTTCACCAGCGGGTAGACCTTGCCGGCGATGCTCAACACCTTGTGCAGTTTCATGCTAGCGAATCGTCCAGGCGTTTCAGCACGGCCTCGAAGCCGGTCAGCTCAGCCGGCTGCGCGGCGGTGGCCGTGTCGGTGCCGGCGGCCGGTGCGGCGGCGCTGGCCACGGGTTGCCCTGGCGCTGACTGCTGCTTGACCGGGTTGCTCGGGCGACGGGTTTCCACCCGTTCGGCTGTCGAAAGTTTTTCGGTCAGTGTGAACTGCACCCGCCAGGCGGCCAGGCTGTCGTCCTCGCGTGCGGTCAGGTTGTCGCTGAACTCCACCTGGCGCACGCCAAAGGTGGCGGCGGTGTCGTTCACGATGCGGTAGACGCGGCGCTGGCCACCGTTGGCGGTGGCTTCGGCCATGCTCATCAGCTGTTTCAGGTCGGCGGCATCCACGAAGGGGATCATCAGCGAAACGGTCAGCGCCTTGGGCTTGAAGCCCTTATGCGCCGCGTCGGTGTTGCTGGTTTGGCCCGACATATCGTCGGACTCGATGCGCAGGCTGGCCGAGACTTTCAGCCCCTTGCCGCGCACCTTCTGGCCATCCAGTAGCAGGGTCATAGGCCCACCAATTCACGAACAAAGCTCAGCCCATCCAGCGAGCCCACCAGCACCACGCCGGCACTCAGCACCCACTCATGCCCAGGGGCGTCACCCTCAAGCAAGGCGGTGCGCAGCTCGAACGGGTCACCGGGGCCGATCAGGCGGGCGCGCATGTTGTTGTCGGCGGTGCCGCCGGCCAGCAGGGCCTGCAGATCCGCCAGTTGTTGATCACGGCTTTGCTGCTGGGCCGCCTTGCGACCAGCCAGCGCGGCCAGGTCGGCCAGTGGCGAGCTGTCGGCGGCGTAGCTCTCCAGCACGGCCAGCTGGCCCGCCATGGATTGTTTCGCGGCCTTGGTCACGGTGCAGCGCTCCAGCGGCAAGGCACCCCAGCGCGGCAGGGGGCCTGCGCTCGGCATTTCCCACTTTTCCGCCTCCAGCTTCGCCAGGTGACGGGCGCGGCGTTCGGTGCGCACCAGATCCGGCACAGGCAGCAGGGCGTTGAAGCGCGACAGGGTGTCGGCCAGCTGGTCAAAGCGGGTGGCCAGGAACATCAGCGACAGGGCGTACTGTGGCCCCTGTGGTCGGCCGGCGTCGGAACTGTCCACCAGCTTGCCGGCCAACTGGGTCAGCAGGTTGGGTGCCGACAGAAAACGCTGGTGGCCACGCCCCTGGCCGATGCCGCTCTGGAATGGGGTCACCGCCAGGCACGCGGGTGCTTCACCCAGTTGCCCAGCCAGCGCCGCGCGGCCGGCGGCAATGGCGCTCTGTGCTGCAGCGCCGACCGGCCCCGGGTTGGTGGTGGCCAAGCCGTCCAGTCCAGCCAGGCGTGTGGCGGTGCTGGCCAGCTCGCCGCCGGCCAGATCCTTGGCCGCCGACAGCTCGCCCATCCACTGGGTGGCCTGCTCGGGCCAGCGCATGGTCACAGGTGCCCAGGTCACGGCTGTACGGCCTCCCAGCGGATCTGCGCCATGGCTTCGGCGTCACCGGCTTCCAGTGCCAGATCCAGCTGCTGTTTCAGTTCGTTGGCGTGCTGCAGCAGCTGCAGCTTGTACAGGGTGAAGTCGTCGCCCACCTGGCGCAGTTGCTCGGCGGTGTGCAGGCGGAAGGCCTTCACGCCCTGCTCATCGCGGCAGGCGTAGGGCATGTCGAGGCCACGCAGGATGGCCCCGGTCAGGTTCAGTTGATCGTCCAGCTGGCTGCTGTACTGGTGAGGCGCGCCAAGGGCATCAGACTGGAAACCGGCGGTTATCGCGGCCTCGCAGGCGTGATTGATGCTCTGCACGTTGGTGGTGTGCACCGCCTTGGGGTTGAGTACCCATGCATCCTGCTGCCAGTGATGTGAGGTCGAGGGCCGCGGATCTTTCGTCAGGTGATCTGGCAGTGGGCCCAGTTCTCGCCATTCGACGACAGCCCCTGTTCGGGTGTCGTAGGTAGTGCCGCGCTGGTCGTCGACCAGCAGCCAG
>JAIERD010000048.1 GCA_019747155.1 Pseudomonadaceae bacterium | reverse complement strand
GCCTATCGTTTCAAACGTTGCACTTATTCTATGAATTCAGGCTTGATAGCCCTTATCCGATTCAACAGTTGGGTATTCAGTGAAATTTTTTAACTCAACCCAGTCAAGTCTGAAACAGCACTGAAGCGGAGCGGGCAGGAATATGCACATGCGCGAACATCACCACTGCCTGTCAAAGGTCGTCACTTTTTTGGGATGCGCGTCGCTGCTGAGTGCCTGCGTCCCCTACCTGCACTCGGTAGCCGTCAATCCGCTTATCGAGGGCAATCTGGTGTCGGTCGAAAGCAATAAGCCGGTGGCCGGTGCAACGCTAACGCTGGAAATCGACAGCGATATGTCGCGAACCTACAAAGCTACAAGCGATGCGCATGGCCGTTTTGCTTTTGCCGCTCACTCGGACTTTCGCTTGATCGCCATGCTGGCGGATGCCCCAGCCTGTAACACCCTACTGTCCATCGAGGCACCCGGCTACAAACCCCGCCACTGCATATGGATGACTCCGCATTGGTGTAATGGGGCACCACCTTTATTTGCCTTCAAGGATCTGAAACTGACTCCACACAACATGCCCAACAACCACATAGAAATCCAAGCGACCAGTGATTGGCCATGCAACGACCAAGCGGCAGGGATGCATAACTGAAATGTCTTTTAACCACTACTACCAGAGCGAACTCACCGCCCTGCGCCAACTGGGCAAGCGCTTTGCCGAGCGCAGTCCGGCGTTGGCGCCGTTTCTTGGGCAGAGCGGGCGCGATCCGGATGTCGAGCGGCTCCTGGAAGGTTTTGCCTTTCTCACCGGACGGCTGCGGCAGAAGCTCGATGACGAGTTGCCGGAGCTGACCCACTCGCTGATGCACCTGTTGTGGCCGAACTATATGCGCCCGCTGCCGGCCTTCAGCATGCTGCAGTTCGACCCACTCAAGCGTCCCTGCCCGGCGTTGCCGGTGCCGCGCAATACGCCGGTGGAGTCCAAACCCATCGAGGGCGTGAGCTGTCGTTTTCGCACCGCTTACGCCACCGAAGTGTTGCCGCTGGCACTCAAGGGCCTGGAGTATTCCGTCAAAGGTGATGGTGCGCTGCTGAGCTTGCGTCTGGCGATGAGCGCCGAGGGTCACCTCGGTGAAATCGGCTTAAAACGCCTGCGCCTGCATCTGTCCGGTGAGCGCTATATCAGCCAATTGCTGTACCTGAGCCTGCTGCGTCACCTGGACAATATCGAAGTGGTGTTACTCGGCGAGGATGGCCAGGCGCTGGTCAAGGATGCCAACGGCAATCCGCTGGCGAGTTTTCGCTTAGGCGCCGAGCAGGTGCAACCGGTGGGCTTTGCCGAAGACGAAGCACTGGTGCCCTACCCGCTCAACACCTTCCGGGGCTATCGCTACCTGCAGGAATACTTCGCCTTTCAGGACAAGTTTCTGTTCGTCGACCTCAATGGTTTGGACGCCCTGGCACGCTTGCCAGAGGAATTACTGAAGAACTGTCGTGGTCTGGAATTGCGCTTTGATATTCGCCAAGCCGGCGTGCAGCGCATCCGTCCGACCCTGGATAACGTGCGGCTGTACTGCACGCCGGTGGTCAATCTGTTTGCCCACGATGCCATCCCGATTCGTCTGGACGGCAAACAAGATCAGTACCTGCTGCTGCCGTCGGAGTTCGACGCGCAGCACTGCGGGGTGTTCTCGGTCGACCGGGTGACCGGCTGGAAACCCGGCGGCAAGGGCTATGAAGAATATGTGCCGTTTGAGTCGTTTGAGCATGACCGCAGCTTTGACGTACCCCTCGCCCGCCCGCACTACAGCGTGCGCCAACAGCCCTCGTTACTGGGCGATGGCCTGGAGACTTACCTGAGCTTTGGTCTGCGCAATCTTGAACAGCACGAGACGCTGTCGATCGAGCTGACCTGCACCAATCAGGATTTACCGCGCAAGTTGCACCTGGGTGATATCTGCATGCCCTGCGAAGACACCCCGGAGTTTCTGACCTTTCGCAATATCAGTGCCGTCACCGCCAGTTACGCGCCACCGCTGCACCGCGATTTCTTGTGGAAGCTGATCAGCAATATGTCGCTCAACTACCTGTCGCTGGCCAACGTCGAAGCCCTCAAGGTGATCCTGGAGACCTACGACCTGCCGCGCTACTACGACCAACACGCCGAGAAAGTCAGCCGCCGCCTGCTCAATGGCCTGAAAAGCATCAGTCACCAACATGTCGATCGTTTGCACCGTGGTTTGCCGGTACGCGGGGTGCGCACGCAACTGACGATCAACCCCGAGGGTTACGTCGGCGAAGGGGATTTATTTCTGTTCGCCTCGGTACTCAATGAATTTTTCGCCCTGTATGCCAGCTTGAACTCGTACCACGAGCTGCGCGTACAAAGTACACAAGGAGAGGTGTACCAATGGACGCCGCGCATGGGACAACAACCCCTGCTTTAAATCGGCTGACCCAGGGCATTCGCGAATACAGCCTGTTCCAGGCTGTGCAGCTGGTGCTGGAGCGTTTACGCGCAGCCCATCCGCAGCTGGATGAGGAAGAGCTGTACGCACGTTTGGAGCTGCAAGCCAACCCGAGCCTGGGATTTCCCGGCAGCGATATTGATCGCGTGCAGTTCTTCGAAGAGCACGGCGAGCTGCGCGCGCGCCTGCGGATCAATCTGCTCAGTTTGTTCGGCGGCGGCTCGCCCTTGCCGGCCTTTTACGACGAACAAGCCCTGGGCGACAGCGAAGATGGCAACCCGACCCGGGACTTTCTCGACCTGTTTAACAATCGTCTGCAGCGCCTGCTGCTGCCGATCTGGCAGAAGTACCGCTACTACTCGCGGTTTCAAAGTGGCGCCCTGGACCCTTTTTCTCAGCAGCTGTTCGCCCTGATCGGCCTGGGCAGCGAGCAGATTCGCAGCGCCAGCGAGCTGAACTGGAAGCGCCTATTGCCCTACCTGGGCCTGCTTAGCCTGCGTGCCCACTCGGCGGCGTTGATCGAGTCGGTGCTGCGTTACTACTTCAAACACGCCGAGCTGTTTATCGAGCAGTGCCTGGAGCGACAGGTGAACATTCTCGCCGAACAACGTAATCGTTTGGGTCGCGCCAACAGCCGCCTCGGCGAAGACCTGGTACTGGGCGAAACCGTGCGCGACCGTGGCGGCAAGTTTCGTATTCACATACGCCAGCTGAGCTGGGATCGCTTTCATGAATTTTTACCCATCGGCAGCGGCTACCAACCGCTCTGCGCGCTGGTGCGCTTCACCCTGCGTGACCCGCTGGCCTACGACATTCGCCTTGAATTGCGCCAAGACGAAATTCGTGACCTGCGCATTGGCACCGACAACCTCTGCCGTCTTGGCTGGACCAGCTGGCTCGGCCGTGAAAACGCCGCCGGCGTGGTCACCCTTGGCAGCAAAGCTCATTAAGGATTGATGACATGATTAACGTGGACCTGCAGCAACTGGTGCAAGCGTTGGATGCCGACACCAAACGTGACCTGGAAACCGCCGCCGAACGCTGTGTGGTGCGTGGCGGCAGCAAAATCTTGCTCGAAGACCTGTTGCTCGGCCTGCTGGAGCGCCCACAGGGTTTGCTCAGCCGCGCCCTGCAAGATGCCGAGATTGACGCCGGTGAACTGGCCCGCGCCCTGCAACCGCGCAGCGAGCACAGCGCCTCGCGCAACCCGGTGTTCGCCACCGAACTGGTGCAATGGCTGCAAGATGCCCTGCTGGTGGCAAACCTCGAACTGGGTCAAAGCCAGGTCGATCAGGCCGCGCTGATTCTGGCTCTATTGCGCAATCCTATGCGTTACGCCGGCAGCCACTATTTACCGCTTCTGAGCAAGCTCAACGTCGAGCGTCTGCGTGACTTTGCCAAGGCCCAGCAACCCCAGCAAAACCCTGGCAGCCCGTCTGCAGCGGGCGAAACCAACCTGCAACGCTTCACCCATAACTTCACCCAGCAGGCCCGTGACGGCAAACTCGACCCGGTATTGTGCCGCGATTCCGCGATTCGTCAGATGATCGACATCCTCGCCCGTCGGCGCAAAAACAACCCGATTGTGGTCGGTGAAGCCGGTGTCGGTAAAACCGCCATAGTCGAAGGCTTGGCCCTGCGCATTGCCAGTGGTGAAGTGCCGCAAGTGCTCAAAAACGTAGAGCTGCTGTGCCTAGACATGGGCCTGCTACAGGCCGGCGCCAGCGTTAAAGGTGAGTTCGAACGGCGCTTGCAAGGGGTAATTGATGAAGTAAAGGCTGCGCCAAAACCCATCATCCTGTTTATCGACGAGGCCCACACCCTAATCGGCGCCGGTGGTCAGGCCGGTGGTTCAGACGCGGCCAATCTGCTTAAGCCGGCGCTGGCTCGCGGCGAGTTGCGCACCATCGCCGCCACCACCTGGAGCGAGTACAAAAAGT
>JAIERD010000596.1 GCA_019747155.1 Pseudomonadaceae bacterium | reverse complement strand
GCCCTTGAGCAACGCATGCTGGGTTTGCGCGATGGCTGACAAGAAGATGATCGGCGTGTAACGGGTGCGCGGACTGCCACGCATCAACCGCGCCACTTCGAAGCCGTCCATCTCCGGCATTTGCACATCCAGCAGCACCAACTCGACATCATTCTCCAACAGGCAACGCAGTGCCGCCTCACCGGAGTCGGCGCTGCGCACCTGCCATGCACCGTTTTCCAACAGTGCCTGCATGGCGATCAGGTTTTCTTCGCGGTCATCCACCACCAGCAAGGTTGGGGCATGCCGTACAGCTTCACTCTGCAGGGGCATGAGAGCCACCTCCCGGACTGTTCAGCCAGCGATAGAGACGATTAAGCAGCTCTTGGCGAGCGATCGGTTTGGCCAGGTAATCGTCAGCGCCGACTGCGAGGCATTTTTCCCGGTCACCCTTCAGCGCATGGGCCGTTAAAGCAATGATAGGAATGATGCAGCCATGCTCTTGCTTAAGCAGACGGATGGCGGTGTAGCCATCCATGTTCGGCATGACCATCAGGATGCTATTGAACCGGGCGTGTAGTTCATGGGACATATTGGCAAGACATTCGGTTTTGTAACGATTGGCCAATGCCAGCTGCTCGGCCGGCGCGCGCTGATGTGGCAAGCAAGTGAACCGGGATAAAAACTTGGGCCCTTCATCCATGAGACCTCCAGAGCACCGACAACCTCAGCGGCTCCAATTCGCAACAAACAACTATTTGACGCCGCATTACCGACATCACTAGAACCGTAGTTTAGTCAGGAATGGTCTGATTACAGTCGCACTGACAGCCGTACGACGAATGGCAGCATGCCGTTATATGTGAAATGCCAGTACGCTGAATATTCGCCAAACCTTTGTAGCGCCCAGGTATCGGCACAACTGCAGCGAACAAGCCGCAGTTGTGCGGTCAGGTCGGTGATATTGAAGTGGTGTTTGGTCGTTTTAATGTCAATAAAGAGTTGCGGATCAAGGCGCCGAAACGCCTGCCCGCCGTGCTGGCGCGGCTGCAGTCAAGCGAATCCTTGAGCGCGCCAGCGGGGCCGGCGCGACAAGGATTAGGCCCGAATCAAACCGCCGTCAGGCTAAAACCAAAGCGCGGAAAGTGCACATGCACAACGCCGGCACGCGGGTCTTCACGGCGCACTATCAACTCCTCAGACCCGGCAAACAGCAACTCGCCGACCACCGGATCGACGCCGTAATCCGTCGCGGCAACCGCCACCTGCTGACCGAGCGCAAAGCCCTCAATCGCATTGAACGGCTCATCCGGTAACGCCGCTGGCGTTGCTTGCCTGGCGATCTCGATGGCTGCCGCAGATTCCATCGGCACCAAAGAGCCATGGCCGAAACCGAGCACCCGGTCCAGCCAGGCAGCCACTAACGGGTAATCATCCACCAGCGGTGCGGTGATTGGCGTGGCCCTGAGAAACCACAACGGATGGGCCATGGCAAAGTCCGCCAGCGACGCCTCGCCACACAGAAAATCACCGCTTTCACGGGACAACTGCTGCTGCAACCGAGCCATCAAGGTTGGCCATTGCTGCTTGGCTTGCTCCAAAGGCAAACGGCTGGCCGTACCGCCGCTGAACAACCCGGCACGATCGGCCATAAAGCCCTTGATCGCCGCAGGCGGCAGATTGCCAAAGCGCAGGGCCATGGACTCCGGCTGAAACGCCAGGCTCACCGCATGCTGAAACACCACCGCATCGGCCCACTGCGCAAGGCTTGCGACATTAAACTCCTGCCCTTCAGGAAACAGCGCAGGAGTGGCTTTTTCGGCTTCTAGGCGCCGGGCGATCAGCGCGGTATCACAGTAGATATCGGCGCCCACTTGCAACACCGGGGTCTTGCGATAGCCGCCGGTCAGCGCCGTCAGATCGGGCTTAGGCATCACCGGCGGGATCAGCACCGAATGCCAGGAGAGTTGCTTAAAACCGAGCAACAGACGGGCTTTTTCCGCAAAGGGTGAGTTTGGGTAATGGTGCAAAATCAGATCATGCATGGCGGGCTCCACAGCGGGCTGGATTGAAGTCCAGCTTACCCGCGCCCGCTAATGCGGCCTAGCCATTCAGGCTGATGACGGTGCATCAGCCGTCTCGATAAGGCGGTAGCTGGCCACCAGCGCCTCCTTGGCGGATTTCTTCAGTTGCTTGATGCCACGTTCTTCGCGCAGCGCCGCCGCTTTGTCGGCGCAGGCTTCGACATACACCTTGGCCATCCGCGCAACCCAAAAGCAGCCTCAGCATTAAATTGGCAAACGCCTAGGAGCGATTCATGTCGCCCTTTATGCGGCCGCCGAGCCCCCAGTGCAAAGTATACAAACACTGACACCTGACACCGGTTGGATCGCGCCTGACGACGCCCTGCCCGAACACCTCTCGGTACTCTGGCGCCAGCGGCATTACCCGAAAGTCGCGCCAACCTATAGGGTCAACAGCATTCTCAGCGTGATGGAATTGGTGACTCTGGGGCTTGGGGTTGGCGTGCTGCCACTGTTTCTAACCCAAGGCCGCAGCGACCTACGGCAGCTAAGCCCCACGCTGGACGAATGCCAGACTGACCTGTGCCTGCTGGCCCGCCCTGAATCAAGGCATTTACGCAGAGTGGCCACGGTGTTCAGCTATTTAGCTGAACAGTTACAACTAGGCTAAGACTTAGCCCACACATACCTTGTTACGGCCAGTACTTTTTGCCTCATACAAGGCCGCATCCGCACGCCCGAGCAGGCTGTCGAGCGACTCATCAGGACTCTGCAGTTGAGCCAAGCCAATCGAGGTGGTGAACTGAAACAGCACACCCGACTCAGTCTGCACGCTGGCCTGAGCAATCGCTGCGCGCAACCGCTCGCTGACTTGCTGGGCCTCGGCAATGGCGGTTACGGGCAAGACAATGGCGAACTCTTCGCCGCCTAAACGGCCAATGATGTCGATTTCACGCAATGTGGCGCGGCATATCTCACTAAAACGCTGCAAGACCACATCACCGGTTTGATGGCCATAACGATCATTGATCAGTTTAAAGTTATCCAAATCCAGCATGCACAAGGATAACGGCAAACCATAACGAGCACTTCTGGCCAACTCACCACGAGCCTGCTCGATAAAGTGCCGGCGGCTGGCCAAACCGGTCAAATAATCAACCCACAACTGGCTCTGCAACTCATCCTGCAAAGCAGTGCGCATTATCACTTCAGCTTTTAACCGCGCGGATAATCGGGCAAACCGTATGGCTACTAAGGAGATCAATACGAACAACACAAAGGCGATCAACAACCCGGTGTAATACCAGGTCAAATCACGCTCCGGAGCACTGTCATAGATAAAGCCATCGAGGGAGAAATCAGATGGCAACAAGCCCAGTTCAATGTAGCTGTCAACCATGCGCTGCCAGCGCTCGGGATTCATATAACCCATTTCCACCAGCACCGGCTGAATCAGCGGCACCATCTGCTGGTACTGAAAGCGCAGATGGTCTGCAGCATGCTTCTGGCTGTATTCACGCAACAGCACCTCCATAATCTCGTCGGGATGCTCCATTGCATACTTCCAGCCACGTAAACTCGCCTCACGGAAGGCCTTCACGCGCTCGGGGTGCTGATCAATTTGCGTTTGCGTGGTGAACAAGTTGAGGTCATAAAAATCGATCCCGGCTTCACGCGCCGAAAACGCTCGATACTCAAAGCCCGCACGGCGCAAATATTCAGGCTCATCGGAGGCGTAAGCCTGTAGCGCATCGACTCGACCGGCAATTAAGTCCTGCGGATCGTAACTGGGTTCAACTTGAGTGAAGCTATCTTCGGCCAAACCTTGCTGGCGAAAATAGGCACGCAACTCGGTGTTGTAATCAATCATCACGCGCTTACCACGCAGGTCCTGAATGCGCTTGGCGCCATTTTTCGGCACCAACAGCACCATCGGCGAATGCTGGAAGATCACCGCCAGCACCACCACCGGGTGGCCTTTATTACGTTCCAGCAACAGGCTGGGGTCAGAAACGCCAAACTCGGCCCGACCATCAATGACTAAATCATTGGTGTGCTCACCGGGCGCACTGGCGAGTATTTCCACCTGCAAACCCGCATCGCGGTAATAGCCCATGGCCTTGGCCGCGTAGAAGCCGGCAAATTCAAACTGATGCTGCCAATTCAATTGCAGCCGAACCTGCTCCAGCGCCTGCGCCGATGACGCGCCCAGCAGCAAGGCCAGCAACAATGGCCCACGCAACGCCTCGCGCCATCTGGCCGCAACACGAGGAACGCATAGGGAAAAGCAAACGAACATAGACTCTACCAATAATGCAGCCTGAATTCATAGAATAAGTGCAACGTTTGAAACGATAGGCAGAGAGTCAGCCACCGGTAGAATCCAGGCTCT
>JAIERD010000603.1 GCA_019747155.1 Pseudomonadaceae bacterium | reverse complement strand
CGCGTGATCCTCAGCAAAGAAAACACCACCATCATCGACGGTGCTGGCGTTCAAGCTGATATCGAAAGCCGCGTTGCGCAGATCCGTAAGCAAGTTGAAGACACTTCGTCCGACTACGACAAAGAGAAGCTGCAAGAGCGTCTGGCCAAGTTGGCTGGCGGTGTTGCCGTGATTAAAGTTGGCGCCGGTTCCGAAGTAGAAATGAAAGAGAAGAAAGCCCGCGTTGAAGACGCCCTGCACGCAACTCGTGCAGCCGTTGAAGAAGGCGTGGTACCTGGCGGTGGCGTAGCACTGGTACGCGCTCTGCAGGCCATCGAAGGTCTGAAAGGCGAGAACGCCGATCAGAACGTCGGTATCGCTCTGCTGCGTCGCGCCGTTGAAGCTCCGTTGCGTCAGATCGTTGCCAACTGCGGTGACGAGCCAAGCGTAGTAGTCGACAAGGTTAAGCAAGGTACCGGTAACTACGGTTACAACGCCGCTACCGGCGAGTACGGCGACATGATCGAAATGGGCATCCTCGACCCGGCTAAAGTGACTCGTTCTGCTCTGCAGGCCGCAGCCTCGATCGCCAGCTTGATGATCACTACCGAAGCGATGATTGCTGAAATCGTCGACGACAAGCCATCCGCTGGCGGCATGCCGGACATGGGCGGCATGGGTGGTATGGGCGGCATGATGTAACTTCGCAGCCCTGCGAAACCAAAAAGCCCTGGCATTTGCCGGGGCTTTTTTTTGGCTATGTACCCGTTATGCGTTGCGAGGGGCCGAACTTCTCTCGAGGGGGGAATTAGCCTTGATACCTGTGCTGTCTGCACCGGCCAATCGCGGATAAATCCGCTCCTACAGGGTTGGCCAGCCGATGAAATTATTGCAAGTGCTGAGCTTTTGTAGGAACGGATTCATCCGCGAAGCGAGCGCGAGCACACTGGCAATCCTGCCGGACCACAACCGCTCTTTGCCCCACCTTCATCTGGGTCACGAACCAGATGAAGGTGGAACTTGCGCCTTGCAACACGTAACTGGGACATAGCCTTTTTATGGCTGGGTTTTATTCGTTATGGGCTGAGCTGGTTTGGCGTTTTTCGTCGGCGCCGGCTTGGCCACGCTTGGCTCGCCGTACGGTGTAAAGCCCACGTCTTGCGTGTCGGACTTCGCAGCCAAGGCCGCTCTTGCCGGTAAGCTTTTTCAGCCTCTGGCGCAGAGGCTTTATTCAGTTGTGGCGCGCAGTCGCTAAACCTCTTGTTTACTCGAGTGAGGTAGCGATTTTAGCGGGTTCGCTGGCTTCAACTGTCAGGCCCTTGGCCTGCGGGTGATAGAGCAGCAGGTGGTAGAAACCAAGGGCGATCATCCAGTCAAATAATGCCGTCCAGAGGTTGTGCGAAAAAAAGTGCGCGCCTTGCATGATGCGGCCAATGGAGAACAACGTACCCAGTGCCAGGGCGAACACCAGTGCGGCTTTGGCGAGGCGTGGGCGGCGATCACGGAACAGAAAGTACAGGGCGAAGAGGGTGAAGCCACCACTGGCATGGCCGGCAGGCCAGCATTTGCCAGGGTTGGTGGTAGGTTCGCGGCTGCTGAGCAGCGGTGAATAGCTTTCCTTGCCGCCAAACTCAGCTAGGTCCCAAGGGCAGTGCACGCCAGTGACAACCTTTAAGGGGGTAACTACTGCGTAGCTAATGCCGATTGCCAGCACTAAATAGCCCAGCGGCAGGCGCAGCCAGGCCCAGGCTTTATTGATAAAGCTGGCCAAGAAGCCCACCAGTGCCAGGGCTTCCAGCAGGTATACGGCCTGTTTGGCGCGGTTATGCAGAATGTCCTCCAGCCAAAAATTGTGTTTGCCAATAAACCCCTGATCCTGGTTGTAGAACAGGTGGCTAATGGCAAAGTCCAACGTGGTGGGGGGGAAGATCAGCAGCAGCAGGATCAGTCCCAGCGGCAAGCCAAAACACAACCAGGTCTTTAGCGGGCGGGAATACAGTGCGGCGGTTGTGGTCGGCATAAGGCGTCCAAGTTTCGCGTCATTAACGCGAGGGTTACAGCGCTGGAAAATGCTGTGGTGACAGCGCTTAATTGAGGCAAGCTGAACGCTATGGCCAGTGGCAAGCATGGGCTTGGTTGCTAGTCTGCGCGGCAGACTGTCGAGGTCATGTGAGCGGTGGGTGAAAAATCTGTCAATCTGCAGTGGTATTGCGCTGTAGCGGTTTTAAGCCGTCGCGGACAAACTTTGCATACGCGTGCTTAAGTTCGGCTTAAGCTTTGCGCGCAGATAATGGGCCTGAGCTCATGTGGTGCAATTACGGGGGAGCCCATGCGCATTTTGCTGGTGGAAGATAATCGCGACATTCTGGCCAATCTGGCCGATTTTTTAGAGCTCAAGGGCTATAGCGTCGACTGTGCCCAGGACGGGTTGTCCGGGCTGCACCTAGCGGCGACCGAACATTACGACCTGATCGTGCTGGATGTCATGCTGCCCGGGTTGGACGGCTACACCCTGTGCAAACGCTTGCGCGAGGATGCTCGGCGTGACACGCCAGTAATAATGCTCACCGCCCGCGACCAGCTGGACGATCGCTTGCAAGGCTTTCGCGCCGGTGCCGACGACTACCTGTTAAAACCTTTCGCCATGTCTGAGTTGGTGGCGCGCATCGAAGCCGTGCTGCGCCGCGCGCAAGGTGGCGGTCGGCGTTGCTTGGAGGTGGGCGATTTAGCCTACGACCTGGACACCCTTGAAGTAACCCGTGCGGGGCGCTTGCTCAAGCTTAATCCGGTCGGGCTAAAGCTCTTGGCGGTATTGATGCAAAAGAGTCCGCACGTACTGTGCCGCGACGTATTGGAAGCTGCGCTGTGGGGCGATAACTGCCCGGACAGCGACAGCTTGCGCAGTCATATCCATCAATTGCGCCAGGTGATTGATAAACCCTTTGCCCATGCGCTGCTGCATACCGTGCATGGCGTGGGTTATCGCTTGGTGGAGGCGGCTGATGGAGTTTAAGCAAGGCCTGTCGCAGCGCATTGTTATTGCGTTTGTATTGATGACCTTGCTGGTCGGTGGGGCTTTTAGCTGGGGCATTATGCAAGCGGTGCATGTCATGGAGGAGCGCTTGCTCTCTGGTGTGCTACGTGGTGATTTGGACCGTATGTTGCTGATGAGCAACATTGAAGACTGGCGACATAAGCCCGAGCCCGATCAGTTGTTTTATTTTTCCGGAGGCCCCGGAAAATTTGCCTTGCCGAGCTACCTGCAAGATTTACCGCAGGGTTTTCAAGAGGCCTTTCACGGCAAGCTCTCCTATCACGCCTTCGCCCGCCAAGTCGCCGGTCGTCAGTATGTGTTGCTGCAAGATCAGAGCAGTTTTGAAGATCGCGAGCAGGCTTTGTACTCGGTGGTGCTGGTCGGTTTTATCGTCAGTATTGGTTTGGCCATGCTGCTCGGTTGGTTGCTGTCGCGCAAAGTGATTGAACCGGTGGTGCGCCTCGCGCAGCAAGTGCGTGAGCGCGATCAGCTGCTGGCGTTCGCCCCCCCGTTGGCGCCCGATTATGCCGACGATGAAGTCGGGCAATTAGCCGCCGCCTTTGATGACACTCTGGGTTTGTTGCGCCACGCGCTCACGCGCGAGCAGTTGTTCACCAGCGACGTCAGTCACGAGTTACGCACGCCCTTAATGGTGCTGGCCAGCTCCTGTGAGCTGCTGCAGGCCAATCCCAGTCTCGATGCCCGCGCGCAAGCTCAGGTGCAGCGCATCGGTCGCGCCACGGACGGTATGCGCGAACTGGTGCAGACCTTCTTGTTGCTGGCGCGCGAGCCGGAGCAAGACTCCGATCTGTCGAGCCAGCGCAGTCTTGCCAGCATCGCCGATGAGTTGGTGCAGCAATGGCGCGAACCGATGGAAAGCAAGGGCCTGGAGTTTTTCTATCAGCGCGGCGACGCGACTGAACAGCGCTATAACGCGGTATTTTTGCATTCGGTGTTGGGTAATTTGCTGCGTAATGCTTGGCATTACACCAACACCGGGCAGATCACGCTGCGCCTGCACGCCTTGGGTTTTGTAGTGGAGGATACCGGCGTCGGTATTAGCGAGGCCGAGCGCGAGAATATTTTTGAACCCTTTGTGCGGGGAACAACCGCGCGGGGTGACGGTCTAGGCTTGGGGCTTTCCCTGGTGCGGCGGATTTGCATCAGTCAGGGCTGGCGTGTTGAGTTGTCGGCTATGCAGCCCAGTGGCTGTCGTTTTGAGGTGAGTTTACTGGGAGTTTGACGGTTTTTTCACGCAGGGCTGATTCGACTCTGACATTCTTGGTCTCAAGAGCGGGCACATACTTAGGAGTAGCAATCGATGAAAAAAGCCGAAGTCGAACTCGAGTTTTCTGAAAAATACACCC
>JAIERD010000331.1 GCA_019747155.1 Pseudomonadaceae bacterium | reverse complement strand
GGTGCGTTCCTGGCCCGGCAAAGGCAGCGTGTTCAGCGTCAGCGTGCCACTGGTGCGCGCGCCGCAAATCCAGAGCAAGCCAATCGCCCCGGCCCTCGGCCAATTACCCAGCGGCAGCCAGGTGCTCTGCATCGATAACGAAGACAGCATTCTCAGTGGCATGCACAGCCTGCTGTCGCGCTGGGGTTGTCAGGTCTGGACCGCACGCAACCGGCTGGAATGCGAGCATTTACTGGACGAAAACGTACGCCCGCAACTGGCGCTGGTCGACTACCACCTGGATGACGGCGACACCGGCACCGAGCTGATGGCCTGGTTGCGCACCCGTATGGAGTCGCCGGTGCCGGGCGTGGTGATCAGCGCCGACGGCCGCCCGGAGTTGATCGCCGCCGTGCATGCCGCCGGCCTCGACTACCTGAGCAAACCAATCAAACCCGCCGCCCTGCGCGCCCTGATCAGCCGGCATTTGCATCTGGGTTAAACAGCCTCGGCTACAGAGCCGAACCTGTAGGAGCGGGCTTGTGACCCACATGGATGTGGGAAATACAGTCAGCCGCCGGGAGCGGTGACTGCCCCGCGAAGCTTTTTACCTTGCCGGCTTTCGCGGGCAAGCCCGCTCCTACACAAGCACGGCAACCGCAGCCCGCCCTACGGCTGGACAAAACCCTTGAGCAAGTCGCCGACCCGCTCGCCCAGTTCGCGGTTGGCCGACTGTTGCAGGCCACGGGCCAGTTCGGTTTCTACCACCTCTTCCACCAGCGGGCGCAATTGCAGCAATTGCGCGCTGAGCTGCTCCAGTTCCTCGGCGCGTGGCATGGCGTTGAGTAGCAGCGGATTGACCAGATGGCTGACGATCATCTGCACGATGCCGGCGGCCAGCGGTTCGACCTGGCCGCGAATCGCAGCCAACTCATTCAATAGCGCAGGCAACGGAATACCGGCCTGAAACAACTGCACCCCGGCGGCAAACAGCCGGGGGCTGGGCACCCGCAGATGGTCGCCGGCAAACTCCAATAGCCCCAGGGCTTGCGCCTGATCCAGCAGCTGATCATCGAGCTGCGCGCCAAACAACGCCTGCACCTCATCGAAACCCAGGCGCCCGGCCTGTTCCTGATTCCAAGGGCCGACAATCGCCTGCTCCAGCCCCAGCACCTGGGCCAGCCCCTGGCCCTGCTGCCAGGCCAACAACAGTTCACGAATGCTGGCGATGCTGTAACCACGCTCAAGCAAGTCGCCGATCAGCTTGAGCCGCTGCAAGTGCTCGGTGCTGTAAATCCCCACCCGGCCGCGCCGCGTCGGTGCTGGCAGCAGGCCGCGATCCTGATAGGCGCGCAAGTTGCGCACCGTGGTGCCGGCCTCGCGGGCCAGTTCATCGACGGTGTATTCAACCGCCACTGCAACGGCCTGCGCTTCGGCGGGCTGGGGCAGCAGGCGCTGTAATAAAGATGGGAGAGTTTTCATGGCGGCGATCATAGCCGCCCCCGGCGGGCGCCAACAACCGGCTTGGGCCGACTTATGAACCGGCTTAACCCGCCCAACCTTGGATTGGACTTGCCGCCGACCGCCCGCGCCCGCCACTCGCAAAACCACCACCAAGCCAGCGCCAGCAAGGCCCCAAGGGTTGCAGTAACAGCGGTAACAGCCCAGCCACCCAGGCCATCACGACGCTGGTCAGCACGGCCAGTCCTCACCAATAATCAATGTGACATTGAATGATGTAACAGTTAATTACCCGGAGCCTCCCATGCCTGCCAGCGCCCCCAGCCTGACCACTTACGACCCAACCCGCGCGCCGGTGGCCGCATGAACGCGCCGCAGGTTTTGCCAGCACAACCGTTGCGCGCCGAACCTTGGGTCGCCGAGCAACTGCGGGTGCAGGGCGATGGCGTCGAGCTGGTCGCCTACCGCTGGGGCAATAGCGCGGGCCCAACCCTGTTGCTGGTGCATGGCTACCCGGACAACCACGAAGTCTGGCTGCCGCTGGTGCATGCGCTGGCCGCCGACTACCAGCTGATCGCCTATGACGTGCGCGGCGCAGGCAGCTCCGGCAAGCCCGGCAAACGCCTGGACTATCACCTGAGCAAACTGGCCAATGATCTGGAGGCGGTGATCCTCGCCACCAGCCCCAATCAGCCGGTGCACCTGGTCGCTCACGACTGGGGCTCGATCCAGAGTTGGGAGGCAGTCACCGAACCGCGCCTGGCGCCACTACTGGCCTCCTACACCAGTATCTCCGGGCCATGCCTTGATCACGTCGGCCACTGGATGCGCGACCGCCTACAGCAAAAAAGTCCGAAGGCCTGGGGTCAGGTAATCGGCCAGTTGCTCAGCTCTTGGTACATCGGCATGTTTCATACCCCGCTACTGCCTGAACTGCTCTGGCGCACCGGGCTGGCCAAGCTCTGGCCCACCTATCTGCAACGGGTCGAAGGGGTGCACACACCCCACGTGAGCGCCAGCCTGAGCGCAGACGGCCAACACGGGGTCAAACTGTACCGCGCCAACTTTATCCGCAGCCTGCTGCACCCACGCCTACGCCCAACCACCGTGCCGGTGCAGCTGATCGTGCAGACACGGGACCGCTACGTGGGCTCACAACTGTTCGATCAGCTCAGCCGCTGGGCGCCGCAACTGTGGCGCCGTGAGGTGCGCACTGGGCACTGGCAACTGCTGGCCGAGCCGACCCAACTGGCCGGCTGGCTGGGCGAGTTTATTACCCACCTGCAAGGCGGCGAAGGCAGCCCGAGCCTGCAGCGGGCGCGGGTCTTGGCCAACGCCGGGCCAGCCGCCTAACGAGGAGAATCCCAATGAGCAAAAAAGCCCAACAGCCGCAAGACCGGCAAGAACCGCAACAACGCCTGCCGCAACGCAAAGTGCGCTTCGACTTCCAAGACACCCCGCTGCACTGGGTGCCGAACGAGCCGGAGGCCTCGCACATCATGAACACCCTGCACATCCTGCTGCCGGCCGGCGAGTTCTGGTTTTGCCGCGTGTATAACCTGGCGGTGAAACAGGTCACCGACCCTGAACTGCGCGAGGAGGTACGCGGTTTTATCCGCCAGGAAGCCCAGCACGCCCGCGCCCACGACAGCGCCCTGACGCCCTATTTACTGCGTCACGGCATCGACCCCAAGCCCTACACCGAGCGCCTCGACTGGCTGTTCGAGAAAGCCCTGGGCGACCACCCGCTAGGGGAAAACGCCCTGAGCCACTGGCTGCAAACCTGGTGGCTGCGTCAGCGGGTCGGGCTGATTGCCGCCGTGGAACACTTCACCTGCGTGCTCGGCGAATGGATCATCAGCACCCGCAGCCTGGATAACGCCGATCCGGTGATGCTCGACCTGCTGCGCTGGCACGGCGCAGAAGAAGTCGAACACCGCTGCGTCGCCCACGACCTGCACGTGCATCTGGGTGGCAGCCTGCTGGCGCGCTGGCTGTATATGCTGATCGCCACGCCGATGCTGATGTTTCTGTTCAGCAGTGGCTCGCAGATGATGATGCGCCAGGACCCGCGCACCCGTTACAGCCGGGGCTTTCTCAGCCTCTGGGCGGCACTGGGCAAGCGCGACGTGCTGCCGCCCTTGGGCAGTATTGGCCGGGCGGTGCTGCGCTACTTCGTGCCGAGCTTCCACCCGCGCAGTGAGGGCAATATCGCCGTGGCCGAGGCCTATCTGCAGCAATCCCCGGCGGCGCAACGGGCGGCGGCGCAAGCCTTGCTCGGCTGACCGCAGAGTGCTTTCAACCGCTCACTGGCGGTTGGAAGCACTGTTTGCAGTGCTCAGCGCCCGGACTAAAAACATCCAATAAATAGATAGTTAAAGTCCGATTTTTGCGCTTTTTATCGAATAAAAACCGATAGATCATCAACTCCATAACGCCGCGCCGCCACCTTGCGACGCCGCCACCGGAGCCCAACCATGATCGAATTACGCCCCTTTCAGTCTCTCGGCCACGCCCAACATGGTTGGTTGAATGCCCGCCATCACTTCTCGTTCGCCGAGTATCACGACCCCAAGCGCATGCACTGGGGCGCGCTGCGGGTCTGGAACGATGACGAAATCGCCGCCGACAGCGGTTTCCCGACTCACCCGCACCGCGACATGGAGATCATTACCTATGTCCGCCAAGGCGCCATCAGCCACAGCGACAGCCTCGGCAACCATGGCCGCACCGTGGCCGGCGACGTGCAGGTAATGAGCGCCGGCACCGGCATCCGCCACTCGGAGTTCAACCGCGAAGCCGTCAGCAGCACGCTGTTCCAGATCTGGATCATGCCCGACCAGCATGGCCACGCGCCGTCCTGGGGCACCCGCAGCTTCCCCAAGGGCGAGCGGGCCGGCCAGTTCGTGGTGCTGGCCAGCGGGCAT
>JAIERD010000550.1 GCA_019747155.1 Pseudomonadaceae bacterium | reverse complement strand
CCAAGCGCGAAACCGACACCATGGACACCTTCGTCGAGTCGTCGTGGTACTACGCCCGCTACGCCTCGCCGCATTACACCGAAGGGCTGGTAGATCCAGTTGCGGCCAACCACTGGCTGCCGGTCGATCAGTACATCGGCGGTATCGAACACGCGATTCTGCACCTGCTGTATGCGCGTTTCTTCCACAAGCTGATGCGTGACGAAGGCCTGGTTAGCTCCAACGAGCCGTTCAAGAACCTGCTGACTCAGGGCATGGTGATTGCCGACACCTACTACCGCACGCTGGAAAATGGCGGCAAGGACTGGTTCAACCCAGCCGACGTCGAAGTCGAGCTGGACGCCAAAGCCAAGGTGATCGGCGCCAAGCTGAAAGCCGACGGCCTGCCGGTAGAAATCGGTGGCACCGAGAAGATGTCCAAGTCGAAGAACAACGGCGTCGACCCACAGTCGATGATTGATCAGTTCGGCGCCGATACCTGCCGCCTGTTTATGATGTTCGCCTCGCCACCCGACATGAGCTGCGAGTGGTCGGACGCAGGCGTTGAAGGCGCCAACCGCTTTCTGCGCCGCGTCTGGCGCCTGGCCCACAGCCATGTCAGCGCCGGCTTGCCGAGCACCCTGGGCAAGCACGTCCTGACTGACGCGCAAAAGGGCGTCCGCCGCGCCATTCACCTGGCCATCAAGCAAGCCAGCAGCGATATCGGCCTGCACCACAAATTCAACACCGCCATCGCCCAAGTGATGACCCTGATGAACGTGCTGGAAAAAGCCGCGACGGCCACAGAACAAGACCGCGCCCTGCTGCAAGAAGGCCTGCAAGCCGTGGTCCTGTTGCTGGCGCCGATCACCCCGCATATCAGCCACGAAATCTGGCGGTGCCTGGGCCACAACGACGCAATTATCGACGCTCATTGGCCACAGGTAGATGAGTCGGCGCTGGTGCAAGACAGCCTGATCCTGGTGATTCAGGTCAACGGCAAACTGCGTGGCCAGATCGAAATGCCGGCCAGCGCCAGCCGCGAAGAAGTCGAAGCGGCGGCGCGCAGCAACGAGAGCGTGCTGCGCTTCACCGAAGGCCTGAGCATTCGCAAGGTCATCGTGGTGCCAGGCAAACTGGTTAATATTGTCGCCAGCTGAGTAACGCCGCCGCCAGCCTGATGCTGGCGGCAGGCGCTTCAATGGAATTGTTTGTAAAGGGATACTAAAGATGATGAAACGTAACCTGATGGTCATCGGCCTCGCCACACTACTGAGCGCCTGCGGCTTCCAACTGCGCGGCACTGGCGATAGCCACTTCGCCCTCACTGAACTCGACGTTAGCGCCCGCAATGAGTACGGCGAAACCGTCAAGCAAGTGCGCCAAATACTGGAAAACAACCAGGTCAAGGTCTACGGCAGCGCGCCTTATCACCTGATTCTGACTCGCGAAGACAGCCGCCAGCGCACTGTCAGCTACGCACGGAACACAACCGGCGCAGAAATTGAACTGACCAATACTCTGGACTACGAGATTCGTGGCGCCAACAACCTGCTGCTGCTGCAAAATCAGCTCGAAGTGCAAAGCGTTTACAGCCAGGACCAGAACAACATCACTGGTTCCGGCCAGGAAGCCCTACAGCTGGCCCAGGAAATGCGTCGCAATCTAGTGCAAAAGCTCGCGCAGAACCTGCAGATGGTTACCCCGCAACAGCTTGAGCAACTGCAGCAAACCGCCCAAGCCAAGGCCAAAGCCGACGCCGATGCACTGGCTGCCGCAGCCAAAGCTGAGCGCGATTTGCCGCAACAGTCGCCGATCCAGATCCCGACTGAGTAAGTAGAGCGGACTGCCCAGGCGGTCCACTTTGCACAGCAGCCCATGAAGCTCAATCCAGCCCAACTCAGCAAGCATCTGCAAGGCAACCTGGCACCCGTGTATGTGCTCAGCGGTGATGAGCATTTGCTGTGCCAGGAAGCCGCCGACAGCATTCGTAGCGCGGCCCGCAGCCAGGGCTTTAGCGAGCGCGAAGTGTTCGATGTCGATAAGAGTTTTGACTGGGGACTGCTCTACCAAGCAGCCGCCAGCCTCTCGCTGTTTGCCGACAAGCGCCTGATCGAACTGCGCATCAGCAGCGGCAAACCCGGCGACAAGGGTGCTAGCGCCCTGCTGGATTACCTCGCCCGACCGCCCGAAGACACTGTGCTGTTGCTCAGCCTGCCCAAGCTCGATGGCAGCACGCAAAAGACCAAGTGGGCCAAGGCGCTGATCGACAGCAGCCACAGCCAGTTTGTGCAGATCTGGCCCGTCGAGGCCGGCCAACTGCCCCAATGGATTCGCCAGCGTCTGGCCCAAGCCGGTTTAGCCGCCAGCCCGGAAGCCATCGAATTGATTGCCGCACGGGTGGAAGGCAACTTACTGGCCGCCGCGCAAGAAATTGAAAAACTCAAACTGCTCGCCGAAAACGGTCAGATCGACGTCACCACAGTGCAAGCGGCGGTGGCCGACAGCGCCCGCTTCGATGTGTTTGGCTTGATCGATGCGGCGCTCAACGGCGAGGCGGCGCACAGCCAGCGGATGCTCGAAGGCTTGCGCGGCGAAGGGGTCGAAAGCCCAGTAATTCTCTGGGCCCTGGCCCGCGAGCTGCGCCTGCTGGCGACCATTGCCCAACAGGTCAATAGCGGCCTGCCGCTGGATAAAGCCTTCAGTCAGGCACGGCCGCCGGTCTGGGACAAGCGCCGGCCACTGATCAGCAAAGCCCTGCAACGGCACAGCGCCAGTGGCTGGAATCGTTTGCTGCAAGACGCCCAGCGCATCGACGCCCAAATCAAAGGCCAGGCCGCCGGCGACCCCTGGAATGGCCTTAGCCGGCTGGCGTTGCTGATGGCCGGTCAGCGCCTGAGCTTGCCGGCGGAATAACGCTTTATCGGCGCGACCGACAGCACTGGCGGTTTCACCCCACTGCGGTGAAGATGCGCACGCCGAGACTGGCTCGGCAGTACCCAGGAGCGCCCATGGCCAAATCCAGCAACACCCGCCCAAACCAGCCCGGCCCGAACAAGGCCAAATCCATTGTTGCCCAACCGCTGTTTCGCTGTCGCCAAGAGCGACCGGCAAAAGGCAAAGGCAGCTACCGCCGCGAAGCCTTCCCGTCTAATAACGGGGAGGCTTCTCTGTTTCTGGCGGCCTAAAAGCGCTGCCGCGCCGCACAGTAGGCCTGCCCATGTTAAGGTTTGCGTCTATCTGAATCGCGCCGAGAGACCCGCATGCTTTACCCAGTACCGCTTCGCCACAGCCTGATCGGCTTGAGCCTCTGCCTGCTCAGCGCCTGCGCCGACCAGCAGGCCAACCAACCAAGCACCGGCACCGCCGTCAGCCCAACGCCGGCGCCAAGCACCGTTGCCACCGCCAGTAAGCCCAGCAACGCAGCCGTGGCACCCGCCCAGAGTTTTGCCCAATGGCTGGCGCAGTTCCGTCAGCAAGCCCTGGACGCCGGCATTCAACCGGCTGTTTTCGATCAGGCCTTTGCCGGCGTTAGCCCCGATGAGGCTGTAGTTAAAGCCGACAATAGCCAGCCCGAATTTACCCGCCCAGTGTGGGAATACCTGGATGGCGCCATCTCTGCCGCCCGCGTGCGCCGTGGCCAGGCCATGCTCAGCGAGCATGCCGAGACCCTCGCCGCCATCGAGCAAACTTACGGCGTAGACCGCCAAGCTCTGGTGGCAATCTGGGGCATGGAAAGCAGCTTTGGCCAGTTTACCGGCGACAAATCGGTGATTCGCTCACTGGCCAGCCTCGCCTATGAAGGCCGCCGCCCAGCTTTTGCGCAAACCCAGTTGCTGGCGGCCCTGCAAATCTTGCAACACGGCGACGTGCTCAGCAGCCAACTGCTCGGCTCCTGGGCCGGCGCCATGGGGCAAACCCAGTTTATCCCCAGCACCTACAACCATTACGCGGTGGACTTCGACGGCGATGGCCGCCGCAACATCTGGACCAGCCCCGCCGATGCCTTAGCCTCGGCCGCCAACTACTTGCACAGCTCTGGCTGGCAGCAGGGCCAACCCTGGGGCGTGGAAGTAACACTGCCCGAGAATTTTGACTACGCCCTCGCCGATGCCGAGATCCGCAAGCCGCTAAGTGAATGGCGTACCCTTGGGGTTAAAAACCTGCCGCTGAATTTCGCCGAGGCCCGCGCCTCCTTGCTGCTGCCGGCTGGCTACCGTGGTCCGGCGTTTTTGGTGCTGGATAACTTTCGCGCCATTCTCAAATACAACAATTCGACCTCCTACGCCCTGGCGGTTGGCCTGCTCTCGGAGCGTTTGTTAAACGGTGGTCAGGTGCTGGCCAAATGGCCCCGCGACGACCTGCCACTGAGCCGCGCGCAACGCATA
>JAIERD010000394.1 GCA_019747155.1 Pseudomonadaceae bacterium | reverse complement strand
GTGTTTACTTGGAGGGCCGGCACTGATTAGTATGCGTTCATCCCCAGAGGCTAAAGCCTCATACAACAATCATAACTAACAAGGGATTCTGGCCATGGGTGCTGTTGAACAACCCGCTGCCGATAGCTTATTGCGTTCCAGGCTGACGCCGCCGCAAATTCCTGCCGATGCACTGACTCAACCGCAGGTCTTGGACGTATTTGCCGGCCAGCCAAATGCGCGAGTGCTGCTGTTTTGCGCGCCCGCCGGCTTTGGTAAAACCACCGCCTTAGCACTTTTGGCCCGGCAGCGTCAGAGCCAGGGCAGTCTGGTCGCCTGGTTTTCCTTGGCCAGTGAGGACGATGATCCGTCGCGCTTTTATCGGCAATTAATCGAGGCATTAAGCAGCGCCCTGCCTGGCGTCGGTCAGGATGCCCTGGGTTATCTGCAAAACACCATGCGCGTGCCGGTTGCCGCCGTTATGGAAAGTCTCTTGGTGGACCTTGCGCAAGCCACTCAGCCGTTGCTGCTGGTGCTGGATGATTTGCATCTACTGCGCGATCCCGAGTTATTCAGCGCGTTGAATCGACTGGTGCGCCTGGCGCCAAATGGCTTCACCTTGGCCCTTGGCAGTCGCTCACAGCCACCGTTGAGCCTGGCCACCTGGCGCGCCAAAGGGCTGCTGCTGGAGATCGGTCCGAATGAGTTGCGCTTAAGCCTGGATCAGACTGGTGACTACCTGGGCCGCTTAGGCCTGCAGATCAATGCGCAGGCGTTAGCCGAATTGCATCGGCATACCGAAGGCTGGATGGTTGGTGTGCATCTGGCCAGCCTATGGCTGCGTAACCAGCCGCCGGCCGGCGGGCAGATGCCGGATATTGGCGCGGACCAAGTGGCGGTGGGCGAGTATTTGCTCTGCTCGGTGTTTGAACAGTTGCCGCTGGACTTGCAGGAGGCCTTGCTGGCGCTGAGCGTGGCTCGTCAACTCAGTGGCGACTTGGCCAGCGCCCTGACCGGTCGGCAAGATGGTCAGTCATTGCTGGAAAGCCTGGAAGTCATGCAGTTGTTTTTGCTGCCCCTAGACCGGGAGCGGCAGTGGTATCGCTTTCACAATGTGTTTGCCGAGTTTCTTCAGGCGCGGCTTAAAGGCCGCGATCCAGAGCGCTTCAAACAACTGCATTTCAATGCCAGCCTGTGGTTCACCAATCACCATATGCAGGACTTGGCCATCGAGCACGCGGGCCTGGCCGAAGACCCGGAAATGCTCGCCGCCCTGGTGGATGCCTGTGGTTTGGAGATGATCAATCGCGGTCAGCTCAACCAGATTTACCGTTGGCGTAAACAGGTGCCGGATGCGATTGCCGAGCGTTTTCCGATTTTGGTCTTGGCCGAGGTCTGGGACAAAG
Source organism: Pseudomonadaceae bacterium (assembly GCA_019747155.1). Lineage (GTDB taxonomy): Bacteria > Pseudomonadota > Gammaproteobacteria > Pseudomonadales > Pseudomonadaceae > Aquipseudomonas. The sequence continues at coordinate 2,974 of JAIERD010000394.1, read as the reverse complement.
CCGCAGAGCTGGCATTGCCGCAAGCCAACGGCATGTTGGATGCGTTATTGGCGCGTTTCGAGAGTGGCAAAACCGATACCCAGGTGACCGACAACTACCTGGCGGTATTGGCGGTAAAGGCGGTGCTGGCGCTGCAAAAAGATGACCTGCAGGCCTGTGTCAACTTGGCGCGCAAGATCGAGCCGCAATTAGGTCAGCACAGTGCCTTTTTGGAAGTGGCGATCTTGATCATCGGTGCGTTGGCTCACGTGGTGCTGATTCAGCCCGAGCATGCGCGGCGGTTGCTGGCTCTGGCGCAGCAGCGCAATCATTTTCTCGAAGGCCGCTACCTCGATATGCAGCTGGTCAACGTCGAGATTTTTATGGCCCTGGAGCAGGGCCAGGTCAAACAGGCGCAACTGTTGTTCGCCCAGTTGCGCACGCGGGTTCTGCCCTGGTTTGGCGAGAAGTCGCGGGCGCTGGCGTTGCCGGCGATTTGCGAGGCATTGATCGCCTATCAGCAAGGTCAGCTGGAAGGTCTGGAAGACAAACTCAAGTGGGCCTTGGCGACTGTCGATGTGATCAATCCGATCGATCTGTATGCCCAGGCCATGCTCTGTTTAGCCCGTACCCAGCGCATGCAAGACAAACCCAAGGAGGCCATGGCCAGCCTGGCGCTGATGCAGAATCTGGCCGCTCGTAACCAGTCCTGGCGCTTTTACGCGCAAGCGGTGGGCGATGAGATTGCCCTGATTTTGCAAGAGCCGGCGACCGACAGAATCAAGCGAGCCGAGCAACGTCTGCAGAGTTTTGAATGGGCCAAGCGCGCCGAACAGTATCAATCGGCCGGGTTTAATCCGGTGCTCTGGGTGCTGGCGCTTACCCGGATTCGCTTGCAGCAGGCGCGCGGTAATTACAGCGAGGCGCTGCACGAAATCACCCAGGCCCGCGCCCTGTTACAGCCGAATTGGCACGGTTTGCAACGCCTGCGACTGGACCTGTTGGCGGCGCTGAGTTATCAGCGCCTGGGCTATCAGGAGCGCGGCCAAAGCTTGCTGCAGGAGTGTTTGCTGAGTGCCGAGCGTGAAGGGCTGCGCAGTTTGTTTATCGAGGAAGGTGAGGCGATTCGGCAATTGCTGGTGCAGTTGGAGTCGGCCGAACGTCAGCCGGCTTTGCAGGGCTTTATCCGCAGCGTGCTGGCGTTGTGGCCGGGGCAGAGCCTGCGTAAATCCGCTGAGTTGTTGGAGGAGGCGCTCACCGAGCGTGAGCGTGAAGTGGTGTGCCTGGCCGCCAAAGGGCTGTCCAACGATGAAATCGGCCAGCAGCTGTCGTTGGCCTTGGGCACCGTGAAGTGGCACCTGCATAACATCTACGAAAAGCTCAAGGTGCGAAATCGCACCCAGGCTATTCGCCGTGTCCGCGAATTGAGTTTGCTTGAATCATGAATCAGCCATTGTCGCCTGCCCAACCTACGCCACCGCTCCTGCGCACCAAGTTGTTTCCGGCCGACGCCGACGACCCTGCGTTGCTGGAGCGGCGGTTGTTGATTGAGCGTCTGCTGGCCGCCCGTCAAGAGCGTTTAGTGCTGTTGAGCGCGCCGGCCGGGTTCGGCAAAAGTACCGTATTGAGCCTCTATCGGCAGCGCTTGCAGCAACAGGGTGCGCGGGTCGCGTGGTTGTCGTGCGATGAGTCCGACAGTGAGCCGCAGCGTTTACTGCAATACCTCGGCGCGGCGATTGCCGAGGTGGCGCCAGGTTTTGCCTGCAGCCTCAATGGCATGGTGCCCGGCGATGTCAGCTGGCCGGTTGAGGCGCTGATTGATGCTTTTGTGGTCGATCTAAAACGTTTGTCGGGCGAGTTGTATTTGATCATTGATGACTTTCATTTGATCCGGCATCCCGCCATCGGTCAGGGCGTGCGTTATTTGCTGGAAAAGTTGCCGACCAACCTGCACCTGATCATCAGTAGTCGTTATAAGCCGCAGTTTGTCAGCGTCGAACATGCGGTGCTGTGCATACAGGCAGAAGACCTGCGGCTGAGTGTGGAGGAGACCGAGTTCTACTTTCGCGAGATTAAAAAAATAGAGCTAAGTCCGGCCGAGTTGAAACTGATTCAACAGCGCACCGAAGGCTGGATTACTGCCTTGCACCTAACGGCTTTGGCCTTGAGCCGGCATCCGGATCGCCAGTTGTTTATCGCCGGGCTGTGCGGCACTGAGCGCAATATTGCCGATTACCTGGCCGAAGACGTACTCAATAGTTTGCCCGATGATCTGCAGTTGTTTCTCGATCAGACCTCGGTGCTGGATGAGTTTTGCGCCGAGTTATGCAATGCCCTGACGGGGCGGCGCGATGCGTTAAACATGCTGATGCGGTTGCAGAGTGAGCAGTTATTTATCATTGGTTTGGATGAGCAGGGTGAGTGGTTTCGCTATCACCATCTGTTCGCCGAGTACCTGCAGGGGCGCCTGGCCAAACGCGGTGATTCCTCGGCGTTGCGGCATGCCGCCGCGCGTTGGTGTGAGGCGCGCGATCTGCCTGATCGGGCGATCAAGTATGCGCTGCGGGCCCGCGACTACAGTTTTGCCGCCGAGTTGTTGGAGCGCCAGGGCTCGCGCTTGATCGCCGGTAACCGTGTCTACGATGTGCTGAGCATGATTAATCAGGTGCCCGCCGAAGTGGTCCGCGAGCACCCGGTGTTTCAGATTTTTTATGCCTGGCAGTTGGCCTTTGAGCAAAAATTTGCTGAGGCCGAAGCGCTGATTGAAGAGGTCAGTACGCGCTTGATGCAAGGGCGCGGTAAGGCCATGCATTTTGGTTTGGCGGAGCTGTTGGTGGCCGCACAACTGCTTAAGGCGTTGGTGCTGCTCTACCAAGACAAACTGGAGAACTGTTTAAAAGTCTGTCGCCAATGGCTGAACATGGTGCCAGCCGATCAGCCGATTTTTCGCGCCAGCATGAACTGCATTCAGGCGGCGGCCTATGCCTTGCTAAAC
>JAIERD010000252.1 GCA_019747155.1 Pseudomonadaceae bacterium | reverse complement strand
GCCAAGACCCTGCTCCGCGCACGCATCCCTCTACATGGAAGGCTCCAGTCAATGGCCATACGTGTCGCGCTGCACCACAAGACCAGCTACCACTATGATCGTCTGGTCAGTCTGTCGCCCCATGAGGTGCGCCTGCGTCCGGCGCCCCATGCGCGCACGCCGATTCTGTCCTACTCGCTGACGGTGGCGCCGCACGAGCACTTCATCAACTGGCAGCAAGACCCCTACGGCAATTACATCGGCCGTTTCGTGTTCCCGGAAAAATCCGGCACCCTGGAGTTCACCGTCGATCTGGTGGCGGACATGACCGTCATCAACCCGTTCGATTTCTTCGTCGAGCAGTACGCCGAGCAGTTTCCCTTCGCATACCCCGCGCAATTGGGCGCCGAGCTGGGCGCCTATCTGCAGGCGGATGAGCCCGGCCCGCTGCTGGGCAAATGGGTGGCGGCGGCGCGCGCCGAGATTCTCGCCACGGCCCAGCCGATCAACAATTTTCTAGTGGCCCTCAACCAGCGACTGCAGGGCGATATCGCCTATTTATTGCGCATGGAACCGGGCGTGCAAACCCCGGAAGAAACCCTGCAAAAAGGCTCCGGCTCATGCCGCGACAGTGCCTGGTTGCTGGTGCAGATTCTGCGCGAATTTGGCCTGGCGGCGCGCTTTGTCTCCGGCTATCTGATCCAGCTAACGGCCGACCAGGAGGCCCTGGACGGCCCCAGCGGCACGCTGGTGGACTTCACCGACCTGCATGCCTGGACCGAGGTGTATATCCCCGGCGCCGGCTGGATCGGCCTCGACCCGACCTCCGGCATGCTCGCCAGCGAAGGCCATATACCGCTGGCCTGCACCGCGCAGCCGTCTTCGGCGGCACCGGTGAGCGGCTTTACCGACAAGGCCGAGGTGAGCTTCGAACACAGCATGACCATCACTCGCATCCATGAAGACCCACGGGTGACCAAGCCGTACAGCGAGGAGGACTGGCAGCAGATCGACCGGCTCGGCCAGCAGGTCGATGCCGACTTGAAACGTCAGGACGTGCGCCTGACTCAAGGTGGCGAGCCGACCTTCGTGTCCATCGATGACATGGACGGCGCGCAGTGGAACACCGAGGCTCACGGCAGCGAGAAGCGGGCACTGGCTGGCGAGCTGATGCATCGGCTAAAAAACCACTTCGCCCCCGGCGGCATGCTGCATTACGGCCAAGGCAAATGGTATCCAGGCGAGCCACTGCCACGCTGGGCGCTAAATATTTTTTGGCGGGTCGACGGCCAGCCGATGTGGCTGGATGCCTCGCTGTTTTCTGCCGACGAAGACCACGACGGCTATACCGACGCGCAAGCTCAAAGCTTTACCGCCGAACTGGTGCGCACCCTCGGTTTGCCCGCCAACAGCCCGATTGCCGCCTATGAAGATGTGTTGCAGCAGGCGCAGCTGGAGCAAAACCTGCCCGCCAACCTCGACCCGCTGCAGCTCGACCTCAAGGCCCCGGAAGCTCGCCAACGGCTGGCGCGGTTATTGGAACAAGGCCTGGGCGCAGTGGTCGGTTATGTACTGCCCTTGGCGACCCAGCAGCTCGACCCGAGCATTGCTCTGGGCGTGGCCTGGCGCACCTGCCCGTGGCCGCTCAAACGCGGCCGGCTGTACCTCACTGAGGGCGACTCACCGCTGGGCCTGCGCCTGCCGCTGAACGCGCTGCCGTGGGTGATGCCGGAGGAGATGCCGGCGGTTTTTGATGTCGATCCCTTCGCCCCGCGCGAGCCGTTGGCCGCCGTGGCAAGTGCTCCGCTGAAAGCCGAAAAGCGCCCAACCCTCAAGCGTAAAGCTGCCGCCGCCGCAGTCGAAAAGCCGCTGGCGGCTAACGAGGTAATCCACACCGCGCTGTGCGTTGAGGTGCGCGGCGGTCGCCTGCATATTTTTATGCCACCGCTGCAACGCATTGAGGATTATCTGGCGCTGGTCCGCGCCATCGAACACAGCGCCACCAAGCTCAAACTCAAGCTGCGTATTGAAGGCTATCAACCGCCGCGCGACCCACGGATCAAGCTGCTCAGCGTCACCCCCGACCCCGGCGTGATCGAGGTAAACATTCACCCGGCCGCCAGCTGGAACGAGCTGGTCTACACCGTCTCGACCCTCTATCAGGAGGCGCGGCTGACCCGCCTGGGCACCGAGAAATTCATGCACGACGGCCGGCATACCGGCACCGGCGGCGGCAACCACGCCACCCTTGGCGGCGCCACCGCCGAGGACAGCCCGCTGCTGCGCCGCCCGGATCTGCTCAGAAGCCTGATCACCTACTGGCAGAACCATCCGGCGCTGTCTTACCTGTTTTCCGGCACCTTTATCGGCCCCACCAGCCAGGCGCCGCGAGTCGATGAGGCGCGTGACGACAACCTGTATGAGCTGGCGATTGCCTTTCAGCAGATGGAGCAGATCCTGCCGACCCTGCACCCCGGCGATAAGCCGTGGATGGTCGACCGACTGCTGCGCAACCTGCTGGTGGACCTGACCGGCAACACCCACCGATCGGAGTTTTCCATCGACAAGCTGTACTCGCCGGACGGCCCCACCGGGCGCCTCGGTCTGGTCGAGTTTCGCGCCTTCGAGATGCCGCCCCACGAGCGAATGAGCCTGCTGCAGATGCTGTTGCTGCGCGCCCTGGTGGCGCGTTTCTGGCGCGAGCCCTATCAAGCCAAGCTGGTCAATTGGGGCACAGCCCTGCATGACCGCTGGATGCTGCCGCACTTCGTTGCGCAGGACATTCGCGACGTGGTCAAAGACCTGCGCGCCAGCGGCTATGCCTTTGAGGAGCACTGGTTCGAACCCTTTATCGAGTTCCGTTTCCCACGCTTCGGCACCGTGGTTTACGAAGGCGTGGAGATGGAGTTACGCCAGGCCATCGAACCCTGGAACGTGCTCGGCGAGGAGATGAGCGCCGGTGGCACCGCCCGCTATGTCGACTCCTCTGTGGAGCGCATGCAACTGCGGGTGCGCGGCTTAACCGATGGCCGCCACGAAATCGCCTGCAATGGCCGACGCTTGCCGCTGCACCCAACCGGCGTGCCCGGCGAGTACGTGGCTGGTGTGCGTTTTCGCGCGTGGAGCCCGTGGTCGGCGTTGCACCCGACCATCAAGGTGCAGGCACCGCTGACCTTCGATTTGGTCGACAACTGGAGCGGCCGCGCCATCGGAGGCTGCACCTACCATGTGGTGCATCCGGGCGGGCGCAGTGAAGACAGCTCGCCGGTCAACGCCAATGCCGCCGAAGCCCGGCGCTTCGCGCGTTTCTGGGGCCACGGACATACGCCGGGGCCGATGCGGGTGTACCAGGAGGAGCTGAATCCAAGCTTCCCGCTGACCCTGGATTTGCGTTGGCAGCCGCAATGAGTAGACGAGGCTCTTGTAGGGTGGGCTTTAGCCCACCACGACCACCCCCCGGTGGGCTGCAGCCCACCCTACGTCTCATTCGCACAGACAAGAACTGAGCCGATGCTAAATAAACTACATGGCGCTTACCGCGCCTCCGCCAACAGCTTCGATGAGCTGCTCGATGCCAATCATCAGCCACGCGCCCATTGGCAAGCACTGCTGGCCAGCCTGGCCAAGGAGTCACCACAGGCGATGCGCCAGCGCCTGGAGGCGGTGGAGAGTCAGGTGCGCGAGAACGGCGTCACCTACAACGTCTATGCCGATGCCAAGGGCGTGCAGCGGCCCTGGGATTTGAACCTGCTGCCGCTGATTCTGCCCGACGAAGAATGGGCCGGCATCGAGGCGGCCGTCAGCCAGCGCGCCACGCTGGTCAATCAAATTCTCGGCGATGTGTATGGCGAGCAACGGCTGCTGCAAGAGGGCCTGCTGCCGAGTGCGTTGATTCACGGGCATGCCGGTTTTTTACGGCCGGCCCACGGCATCCAACACCCCGGTAACGTGGCCCTGCATTTTTATGCGGTCGATCTGGCCCGCGCGCCCAACGGCCAATGGTGGGTGGTGGCCGACCGTACCCAGGCGCCATCCGGCGCCGGCTATGCGCTGGAGAATCGCGCGGTGCTGGCGCGGGCCTTTCCCGATTTACTGCGCGATTTGAAGGTGCAGGATCTGGCCGGCTTCTTCAGCAACATGCGCGACAGTCTGGCCCATTGGGGCCGCCAGTGTGCGGCCAATGGCGGGGTGCCGTTGCGTGGCAGCGAGGCGCCGCTGATCGTTTTGCTGACGCCTGGCCCCTACAACGAAACCTATTACGAGCAGGCCTATCTGGCCCGTTATCTGGGCCTGCCGCTGGTGGAGGGCAGCGACCTCACCGTGCGCGACGGGATTG
>JAIERD010000124.1 GCA_019747155.1 Pseudomonadaceae bacterium | reverse complement strand
CCCGTAGACCATGGTGTAGCCAATGGCGATCAAGGCATAGGTGCTGCCAACGGTCAGACCGTTAACCAGCTGTTGTATGTAGTGGTAAATGTCGGGCATTACCTGACTCCTTGGAACTTAGCGGCGCCGCGGTCGAGGGCTGCTTGCTGCGGCAAACTGGGCCGGTGGCGGTTGCAACTGGGTGGGTAACGTGGTGCAGCAAAGCGCAGATAAACAAAGCCCACGGCATCAAGTCGTGGGCTTTGGGTTTAGCAGGTAAGCGAGGATTATTTCAGCGGAGCTTCAGTTTTGCTGGCGTCTTGGTGCCAGTTGTAGACCACGAAACTGAAGTCTTTCAGATCGCCTTTGGCGTCAAAGCTCAGGTTGCCGGTTGGCGTTTCGAAGCTGTTGGCCCGCAACGCTGCAGCCACCTTGGTGGTGTCGGTGCTGGCGGCTTGCTTGATGCCATCAGCAATCACTTGCACGGCGGCGTAGGACGGGAACACGAACGGGCCGCTCGGGTCTTCCTTTTTAGCCTTGAAAGCAGCAACCAGGGCCTGGTTTTTTGGGTCCAGGTCGAAGGCTTTCGGCAAGGTTACCAGCAGGCCTTCGGAGGCCGGACCGGCAATGGCCGAGAGGTCTTTGTTACCCACACCTTCTGGGCCCATGAAGCGGGCTTTCAAGCCTTTTTCTGCGGATTGGCGCAGGATCAAGCCGAGCTCTGGGTGATAACCGCCGTAGTAAACGAAGTCGACATTGGCTTGTTTGAGCTTGGAGATGATCGAGGAGAAGTCTTTGTCGCCGGCGTTGATGCCTTCGAAGACTGCGACCTTCATGCCTTTGCTTTCTACGGTCTGCTTAACCGCGGTAGCAATGCCTTCACCGTATTGCTGTTTGTCGTGGATGATCGCGATGGTTTTTGGCTTAACCACGTCGGCAATGTAGTTGCCGGCAGTTGGGCCTTGCAGGCTGTCCAGACCGATGGTGCGGAACACCAATTTATAACCACGGTTGGTGATTTCCGGGCTGGTGGAGGCCGGCGTAACCATGATGATGCCTTCATCTTCGTAGATGTCGGAAGCCGGCTGGGTGGAGCTTGAGCACAGGTGGCCGACGACGAATTTGATTTCATCGTTGACCACTTTGTTGGCTACTGCCACTGCCTGCTTGGGATCGCACGCGTCGTCGTAGACCACGCCTTCGAGCAGTGCGCCGTTAACGCCGCCAGCTTTGTTGATCTGTTCGATGGCCATTTTGGCGCCGACAAATTGCATCTCGCCGTATTGCGCAACAGAGCCGGTAACCGGGCCGGCCAAGGCGATTTTAATGCTGTCAGCGGCCACTGAATAACTGGTGGCGCTGGCCATGGCAATGGCGGCAACTAGCTTACAAATCTGGACTTTATTCATAGTGCTCCACTCGTATTTTTATTGATTTTTGCTGCTTGGTTAGCCACTAACAGCGACTGCGTCAGAGGCCTTGAGCTGCTTAAGCGTTGGTCAAAACTGTACCGGCACAGTGTAGAACGTCGATTTATCCCTTGGAAAGCGGCCACGGCCTGGGTGGGCGGACAATGTCGCTTAACTGCAACAAACGTATAGATTCACGTCGTTTTGCGATTTTCTGCTTAGCACTCAGCGGCTTGCCAGCGCCTCGGGCGCGGTTATCATTAGCCGCATCGCCCCACAGGAATTAAGCATGACTGACGCCACCAATACCCACAGCGCTGATGCAGCAGCAATGGAGATTCTCTACGCTAAGCTACTGGGCGAAACCGCCAGCATCAGCTGGGCCGAATTACAGCCGTTTTTTGCCCGTGGCGCGCTGCTCTGGGTCAATCCCGAACTGGATTTAGTCGCCGTGGCCGTGGCCGTTGCGCAAGATGACAAGGCCAGCATTGCCGCCTGGTTGGCGGCCGCTCAGGTGGGCAAGCTTGAGGCAGTGCAGGCTACCGATTGGCTTGAGCGTAATCCGCCGCTGTGGACAGTAGTAGTCGCGCCCTGGGTGTTGGTACAAGAGCGCGCCGGAGCAGCGTTAGATTGATACATCGCAAATAAATACGGATTCACTCGAGATAAAATTAGCCAAGAATTTCCGGCGCCATTGCGCACTTTCCCAGAAGGAGCAACACCATGTTTGAGCCAGGACACTTGCACCGCACGAACTTGCCCAACATGCCCGGCATGCCGGAGTTCGCCGTGGATATTTACTACGAAGTGCGCAATGACCCCGAGCAGGGAATGATGATGCATTTTCGCATGACCGGTGACATCAACGCGCAGGCCTTCGAGGAAGAGTTTGAGTTGCACCGCGACACTGCCTTTAACTTTGCCAGCAGCATCACCCGGATTGCCGCCAAGTACGGTTTGCACCCAAGTTTTGGCGCCGTGCTGCGCAATCACCAAGAATATGATCTGATGTTTGAAGATATTCGCGAAAAGCTCAAAGCCGTACCTGGCGAGCCGGTCAATCTCGATCATCTGCTTAAGGATGGTTTCTAAGCGAGCGGTGACAGGCGGCGCGGGGCTTTGGCTAGCCGGCCTGCACCCAGCGCTGGCGAGCCCAGTTACTGAACAGGTCGACCAGCAGTACCAGTAACAGCATGGCCAAAATCACACTGGCGGCTTGGGCCTGCTGGAACAGGCTGAGGCTTATATAGAGCATCTGCCCCAGGCCGCCGGCGCCGACAAACCCAAGTACGCTGGCCATGCGGATGTTGTTCTCCCAGCGGTACAGGGCATAGGCCAACAGCTGTGGCCAAACCCCCGGCAGGGTGCCGTAGCAAAAAGCACTGATGCTGGAGCTGCCGGCCAAACGCAAGGCTTGCGCCGGTTGCGCCGGGGTGTTCTCCAGCGCTTCGGCAAACAGGCGGCCGAGTACGCCACTGGTGTGCAGCGCCAGCGCTAGGGTGCCGGCATTCGGGCCTAAGCCTGCGGCCAGCACCATTAACGCCGCCCACACCAACTCCGGAATCGCCCGCAAGGCATTCAGTAAAAAGCGTGTCAGCGCCTTGGCCAATGCGCCAAAGCGCCCGGCCGCCGGCAGCGCCAAGAGCAGGCCAACAACACTGGCAAGCAAGGTGCCGATGGCCGACATGGCCAGGGTTTCCAAGGTGCCTTGGCCGATTTTACCGAGCAGTTCGGCAGAGAAATCCGGCTGCAAGAAGCCCTGGACGTAGCGCCACATCATCATTGGGCTGTCGCCGGTAAACAGGCCAAACAAATCCAGCTTGAGGTAGGCAAAGGAGGCGTAGAGCGTCGCCAGCACCGCCACTAATAAGGCCAGATTACCCAAGCGTTTCATCGCCAACACCCTGTTGCGCGGCTCATGCTAAGCGCCCGCGCAGCCAGCGGCTGAACAGGTCGGCCAGTAGCACCAGGGCGAGGAACGTCAGCAGCATGCTGGCCACCTCGGCGCCGGCAAACATTCGCAGCGACAGGTCGATCTGCTGACCCAAGCCACCGGCGCCGACAAAGCCCATGATTACCGAGGCGCGGATCGCACACTCCCAGCGATAGACGCTGTAGGAGAGGATTTCCCCTGCCGCATTGGGCAGCACTCCGTAGGCGAAGGCGCTGAGCCGTGGGCTGCCGGCCAGCAACAGGGCGCGGGTCGGGCGCAGGTCGGTGGACTCGAAAATCTCGCCATAGACCTTGCCGAGCATGCCGCCATAAGTGATGCCAATCGCCAGCACGCCGGCGGTCGGTCCCAGCCCCACAGCGCGCACGAACAATAACGCCCAAACAATCTCCGGCACGCTGCGCAGCACAATCAACAAACCCTTCACCGGCCAGCGCAGTGCACTGGCCCACCAGGCTGGTTGGCCGCCGCGCGGTAAGGCCGAAATCGACAGGGCGCGAGTCGCCAGCAACGCTAAAGGAATCGCCAGCAACAACGCCAGGCTCATGCCGGCAGTGGCGATGGCCAGGGTTTGCAAGGTGGCCTGGGCCAGCAGTTGGAGAAACTCGGGGTCGTGGGCCGGCGGCCAGAAGCCACTGAGAAACTGGCCCATATTGCCCAGATTGCCGGCGTCAAATAACACCGCCAGATTCAGCTCGCTGAGTACCAAACCCGGCCACAGCAGCGCCAGGGCCAATAGCGTGAGCAGCAAGCGCGGCAGGGCGGCAGGGTCGCGCTGGCTCAGCATCGCGGTACTTGCCTCGGCGTGCTCGGAGCAACCACTGCGGGGCTTTGCGCCGTTTGCAGTTGCTCGTTGGCATACAGCGCCGTCAGGTCGGCCGGGCTGGTTTGACTGGCCGGCTGATCGAAGACGATACGCCCGTCGCGCAGGCCAATTACTCGGCTGAAATGTGCCAGCGCCAGATC
>JAIERD010000573.1 GCA_019747155.1 Pseudomonadaceae bacterium | reverse complement strand
GGAGCTAACGCTATCAGTCTCGACGCCAAAGGGCGCCTCGCGATGCCGAGTCGGTATCGTGACGAGCTGGTTTTGCGTTGCGCCGGTCAGCTGATTGTGACCATCGATGCTGTTGACTCCTGTCTGAGTGTCTATCCGCTGCCCGAGTGGGAGCTGATTGAAGCCAAGTTGCGCGAACTGCCCTCCTTTCGTGAAGAAAACCGCCGCCTGCAGCGTTTGTTGATCGGCAATGCCGTTGACCTGGAGCTCGACAGCGCCGGGCGTTTTCTGGTGCCGCCGCGTCTGCGCGAATACGCCGGGCTCGACAAGCGCGCGATGCTGGTCGGTCAGCTGAATAAATTCCAACTGTGGAACGAAGACGCCTGGAACACCTTGGCGGACGCGGATCTGGCGGCCATTAAACAACCCGGTGCTATGCCGGCCGAATTGCGTGATTTGATCCTGTGACTATGACTTCTGGCTTGGCCCACATAACCGTACTGCTGGATGAGGCCGTGACGGCTCTCGCGGTGCACAGCGACGGCTGCTACCTGGACGGCACTTTCGGGCGTGGCGGCCATAGTCGGCTGATTTTGCAGCAGTTGGGCGAGGGTGGCCGGTTGCTGGGCTTTGATAAAGACCCGCTGGCGATTGCCACCGGGCAAGCACTGGCGGCCGAAGACGGCCGCTTTGTCGTTGTGCAGCGCAGTTTTGCCGAACTGGGTGATGAGCTGGCAGTGCGTGGTCTGGCCGGCAAGGTCAGTGGCGTGCTGCTCGATTTGGGCGTGTCCTCGCCCCAGCTGGATGACCCTGAGCGTGGCTTCAGCTTTATGCATGACGGCCCGCTGGATATGCGTATGGACCCCAGCCGTGGCGTCAGTGCGGCCGCCTGGATCGCCAGCGCCCCCGAGGAAGAAATCGCCCGGGCATTTAAAGAATATGGCGAAGAGCGTTTTGCCAAGCGCATGGCGCGGGCGGTGGTGTTGCGCCGCGCCGAGCAGCCGTTTGAGCGCACCGCAGATCTGGCCAATGTCTTGACCGTGGCCAATCCGGCCTGGGAAAAAGGCAAGAATCCGGCAACCCGTGCATTTCAGGGCCTGCGCATTCAAATCAACAACGAGTTGGGCGACCTTGAACGCGGCCTGGATGCGGCCATGGATGCCCTGGAAATTGGCGGCCGCTTGGCGGTGATTAGCTTTCACTCGCTGGAAGACCGCATCGTTAAACAGTTTATGCGTCGTCATGTGAAGGGCGAGGCCGACAACTTGCCGCGCGATCTGCCGGTACGGGTGGTGCCTTTTGATCCGCGCTTGAAGTTGCTCGGCAAGCCTCAGTTTGCCTCCGATGCCGAAGTTAAGGCCAACCCGCGCTCGCGCAGTGCGGTGCTGCGTGTGGCGGAGAAGTTGCGTTGAGTCGTCTTTACGCGAAACCCTTGCCCACCGGCAGCTTTGCCATGCTGCTGCTGTTTGTGGCCGTGCTGGTTTCGGCGGTCGGCGTGTCCTATACCGCCCACTGGAACCGTCAGCTGCTCAATGGTCTGTATGCCGAGCTGAGCGTGCGCGACAAAGCCCAGGCCGAATGGGGCCGGCTGATCCTCGAACAGAGCACCTGGACGGCGCATAACCGTATCGAGACGCTGGCCACCGAACAGCTGAAAATGCTTATTCCGGATGCGGCGCAAGTGCGGATGGTTACGCCATGATGCAGCTCGAAGGCGCGCTCTATCCGTGGCGCTTTCGGCTGGTGCTGGCCTTGCTGGCGCTGATGACCGCCGCGATTGTCTGGCGGATTATCGATCTGCAAGTGGTCGACCATGACTTTCTGCAAGGTCAGGGCGATGCCCGCAGCCTGCGGCACATCCCTATTCCTGCGCACCGTGGGCTGATTACCGATCGTAATGGCGAGCCGCTGGCGGTCAGTACTCCGGTCACCACTCTGTGGGCCAATGGCAAAGAACTGCAGGCCGGAAAGGCGCAATGGCCGACCCTGGCGGCGGCGCTGGGCCAGGAACCCAAAGCCTTCGCCCAGCGGCTTGAGCAAAGTGCCGGGCGCGAGTTTATGTATCTGGTGCGCGGCTTAACCCCCGAGCAAGGCCAGGCGATAATTGACCTTAAGGTGCCGGGTGTTTACGCCATCGAAGAGTTTCGGCGCTTTTACCCGGCCGGTGAAGTGACGGCCCACGTGGTCGGTTTTACCGATGTCGATGACAAGGGTCGCGAAGGCGTTGAGCTGGCCTTTGACCAGTGGTTGGCCGGCGTGCCAGGCACACGTCAGGTATTAAAGGATCGTCGCGGTCGTTTGATCAAAGACGTCCAGGTAACCCAGAACGCCAAGGCCGGACAGACCTTGGCGTTGTCGATTGACCTGCGTTTGCAGTATCTGGCGCACCGTGAGCTGCGCAATGCCTTGACCGAGTTTGGCGCCAAGGCGGGCAGTTTGGTGATGGTTGATGTGCAAAGTGGCGAAGTCTTGGCGATGGTCAATCACCCGACCTATAACCCGAATAATCGCCGCACCATGAGCCCGGCGGCGATGCGTAATCGCGCCATGATCGATGTGTTCGAGCCCGGCTCAACGGTTAAGCCCTTCTCGATGAGCGCGGCTTTGGAAAGCGGTCGCTGGAAACCTGACGACCGGGTGGATGTATCCGGGGGCACCCTGCAAATCGGCAAGTACACCATTCGGGACGTTTCCAGGACCGGCGGAAACCTCAACCTGACGGAAATTCTGATCAAGTCGAGCAACATCGGGATCAGCAAGATCGCATTCGATATTGGCGCCGAGTCGATCTATGCGGTGATGCAACAAGTGGGCTTGGGGCAGGACACTGGTCTGGGTTTTCCGGGTGAGCGGGTCGGCAATCTGCCCAATCATCGTATCTGGCCAAAAGCCGAAACCGCCACCCTGGCCTATGGCTATGGCCTGTCGGTGACCGCCATTCAGTTGGCCCATGCCTATGCCACGCTGGCCAACGATGGCCGCAGTGTGCCGCTGACTATGACCCGTGCCGATGGCGCTCGGAACGCCGGCACCCAAGTGATTCCGCAGGATGTCGCGAAAACCATTCAAGGCATGTTGCAGCAAGTGGTAGAGGCGCCCGGTGGGGTATTTCGCGCGCAGGTGCCGGCCTATCACGTCGCCGGCAAAAGCGGCACCGCGCGTAAAAACGCCGCTGGCACCAAGGGTTATACCGAGAATGCCTACCGCTCATTATTTGCTGGTTTTGCGCCGGTCAATAACCCGCGCATTGCCTTGTTGGTGGTCATCGATGAGCCCAGCACCGGGGCTTATTACGGTGGCCTGATTTCTGCGCCGGTGTTTGGCAAGGTCATGGCCGGTGCGTTGCGGCTGATGAATATTGCGCCAGACAACCTGCCCCCTGCGGCGCCACAGGCTGTGGTGCCACTCGATAGCAAAGGAGGGCGAACCTAATGCCTATGCCACTTAACCAGCTGCTGCCAGAAGCCGGCAGCTCGGTATTGATTCGTGAATTGACCCTGGACAGCCGCAAGGTGCTGCCCGGGGATTTGTTTTTAGCTGTGCCGGGCACCGCGCAAGATGGCCGTTTGCATATCGCCGATGCGATTGCCCGTGGCGCTGCGGCCGTTGCCTATGAGGCCGAAGGCGCGCCGCAGATGCGCGACAGCGCCGCCGCCTTGATCGCCATGAAAGGCCTGGCCGGTCAGTTGTCGGCCATCGCCGGGCGTTTTTACGGTGAGCCGAGCCGCGCCCTGCGTCTGGTCGGCGTAACCGGCACCAACGGTAAAACCAGTGTCAGCCAGTTGTTGGCACAGGCCCTGGATTTGCTCGGTGAGCGTTGTGGGATAGTCGGTACCCTCGGCAGCGGT
The DNA here is from genome assembly GCA_019747155.1 of Pseudomonadaceae bacterium. Lineage (GTDB taxonomy): Bacteria > Pseudomonadota > Gammaproteobacteria > Pseudomonadales > Pseudomonadaceae > Aquipseudomonas. The sequence goes on along the minus strand of JAIERD010000573.1, from coordinate 426 downwards.
TTTCACAATGAACTGGTGCAAGGGCAGCACACCACCCCCGACCCGATCGGCGTGCAAGCGCTGTTGGCCAACCTCAAGCAGGCCGGCGCCAAAGCCGTGGCGATGGAAGTGTCTTCCCACGGTTTGGATCAGGGCCGGGTTGCCGCCTTGGCTTTTTCGGTGGCGGTGTTTACCAACCTGTCGCGCGATCACCTTGATTACCACGGCAGCATGGCTGCCTATGGCGCGGTAAAAGCCGCGCTGTTTGCCCGGCCTGAGCTGCGTTGCCGGGTGCTGAATGTGGATGACGATTTTGGCCGCGAGCTGGCCGCGCTGCCGAGCGAGTCGCGATTGATCAGCTACAGCTTGGACGACTCGACTGCCTATCTGTATTGCCGCAGCGCCGACTTCGATGATGATGGCGTACGTGCCGACATCGTCACGCCG
>JAIERD010000011.1 GCA_019747155.1 Pseudomonadaceae bacterium | reverse complement strand
CCCTGGAACTGCTCGCCAGCTTCGCCATCCTGAAAACAGTCCTTGTCCTGACGGACGCGGTTTATGGAGCGCTTACAAAATAAGTGCCCCAACGCATTGCCCGCTCCCTGCCTAGAATGCACAACGGCCGGACTCCCAGAGGAGTCCAGCCGCGTATTTTTAAACGTAGGGTGGGTTAGCGCAGCGTAACCCGCCGCCTGACCGAAAGGTCGACCAATGGCCGCACCAATGGTGGGTTACGCCGCTGCGCGGCTAACCCACCCTACGTTTACGTCCGTCCTTGCACCTTTGCAGCAAGCTTTTTACAGCTTGATCCAGGTGGCTTTCAGTTCGGTGTACTTGTCGAAGGCGTGCAAGGATTTATCCCGACCGTTGCCGGACTGCTTGAAGCCACCGAACGGTGCGGTCATGTCGCCGCCGTCGTACTGGTTGACCCACATGCTGCCGACCCGCAACGCCTTGGCCGCCAGGTGCGCCTTGGACAGGTTGCTGGTCCAGATCGCGGCGGCCAGACCGTAGATGCTGTCGTTGGCGATTTGGATGGCTTCCTCGGTCGTGTCGAAAGTAATCACCGACAACACCGGGCCAAAGATTTCTTCGGCGGCGATGCGCATGCTGTTGTGTACGTCATCGAACACGGTCGGCTCGACATATTGGCCGCCAGTCGCTTCCAGGGTGCGCTTGCCACCGCAGAGCAGTGTGGCCTTCTCGGCATGCCCGGCTTCGATATAAGCCAGCACGCTGTTGAGGTGCTGGTTATCCACCAGGGCGCCGACCGAAGTCGCCGGATCGAGTGCATGACCGGCCTTCCAGCCCTGCATGGCTTCCAGCAATAACGGCATGAACTGGTCTTTAACCGAACGCTCGATCAGCAAGCGCGAACCGGCGGTGCACATCTCGCCCTGGTTGAAGCAGATGGCCGCAGCGGCAGCTTCGGCAGCAGCCTTCAGGCAAGGTGCGTCGGCGAAGACGATGTTGGCGCTCTTGCCGCCGGCCTCCAGCCAGACGCGCTTCATGTTCGACTCGCCGGCGTAAATCATCAGCTGCTTGGCGATCTTGGTCGAACCGGTGAACACCAAAGTATCGACATCCATATGCAGCGCCAACGCCTTGCCGACGGTGTGGCCATAGCCCGGCAGGATATTCAGCACGCCGGCTGGAATGCCTGCTTCCAACGCCAGCTGAGCCAGGCGAATGGCGGTCAGCGGCGACTTCTCTGAGGGTTTGACGATCACCGAGTTGCCGGTGGCCAGCGCTGGGCCGAGCTTCCAGCAGGTCATGATCAGCGGGAAGTTCCACGGCACAATGGCCGCCACCACACCGATCGGCTCACGGGTGATCAGGCCCAGTTCGTCGTGCGGAGTGGCCGCCACTTCGTCGTAAATCTTGTCGACCGCCTCGCCGCTCCAACGGATCGCCCGCGAAGCGCCCGGCACGTCGACACTCAGGGCATCGCCAATCGGCTTGCCCATGTCGAGGGTTTCCAGCAACGCTAATTCTTCGGCGTTAGCGTCCATCAGATCGGCGAAGCGAATCATCGCCTGCTTGCGTTTGACCGGCGATAGCCGTGACCAGACGCCGGATTCAAAGGTCGCACGAGCATCGGCGACGGCCAGATTGGCATCGGCCAGATCGCAGCTGGCAACCGGGCCCAAGGAACGGCCGTCGACCGGACTGATGCAGTCGAAGGTCGCCTTGGATACGGCGTCGGTGTATTCGCCGTGGATAAAAGCGCGGCCTTCAATTACCAAGGCTTGGGCGCGTTGCTCCCAATCGGCGCGAGTCAAAGTGGTCATGCGAACATCCTCATTACTAGTCGATGAGTGCGTCGTGCTCGACACGCGCACTGTCAAAAATTCTGCAAGGTCAGCCAACGGGCGGACATACTCGCAACCCTAAACCAGAGCAGTGCCACATTCCAATATTTTTTACAAAAAAGCCGATAAATCCCTTGCTACGTTCGTTTTATCAAACATAGACTGCGCGGCAACCGGCTCAAAGCAGCCGATTTCGCTTGCCTTGGTGGGTAAAATGACCAGTAGCAATACGCCTAAAACGCTCAATAAAAACAACAGCCTCGATCAATTCTGGATGCCCTTCACCGCCAATCGCCAGTTCAAGGCCAAACCGCGGCTACTGGAAAGCGCCCAAGGCATGTATTACACCAGCAGCGATGGTCGCCAGGTACTGGACGGCACCGCCGGCCTCTGGTGCTGCAACGCCGGTCACGGCCGCCGGGAAATCACCGAAGCGGTGAGCAAGCAAATCGCCAAGCTGGACTTTGCTCCGACCTTTCAAATGGGCCACCCGCTGCCCTTTGAGCTGGCCGAACGGCTGGCCGAGATCGCCCCCAAGGGCCTGAATAAAGTCTTCTTTACCAACTCCGGCTCAGAATCCGCCGACACCGCGCTGAAAATCGCCCTGGCCTACCAGCGCGCCATCGGCCAAGGCACCCGCACCCGCCTGATTGGTCGCGAACTGGGCTATCACGGGGTAGGTTTTGGCGGTATCTCGGTCGGCGGCATGGTCAACAACCGCCGCGCCTTCCCGCTGCAACTGCCGGGTGTCGACCACCTGGGTCACACCCTCGACGTGCAACGCAACGCCTTCACTAAAGGCCTGCCGGCATTCGGCGCCGAAAAAGCCGAGGAGCTGGAACGCTTGGTGACCCTGCATGGCGCCGAGAACATTGCCGCCGTCATCGTCGAACCGATGTCCGGCTCGGCCGGGGTGATCTTGCCACCCTTGGGCTATCTGCAGCGCCTGCGCGAGATCACGCAAAAGCACGGCATTTTGCTGATTTTCGATGAAGTGATCACCGGCTTCGGCCGCGTCGGCGAGGCCTTTGCCGCACAGCGCTGGGGCGTCACGCCGGACATCATGACCACCGCCAAGGGCCTGACTAACGGCAGCATTCCGATGGGCGCGGTGTTCGTGCATGAAGACCTCCATCAAGCCTTTATGAGCGGCCCGGACAGCGCCATCGAGTTCTTCCACGGCTACACCTATTCCGGCCATCCGGTGGCTTGCGCCGCCGCCTTGGCTACGCTGGAGATCTACCAGCGCGACGAGCTGTTCCAGCGCGCGATCAATCTGGAAAGCTACTGGAGCGATGCCTTGCACAGCCTGCAAAGCCTGCCGAACGTGCAAGACATTCGCACCATCGGCCTGGTGGCAGGCGTGCAACTGGCGGCCAACAACGACGGCCAGGGCAAGCGCGGCTTCAAAGTGTTCGAGCAATGCTTCGCCGACGACTTGATGGTGCGCTGCACCGGCGACACCATCGCCATGTCGCCGCCGCTGATTATTGAGAAGGCGCAAATCGACACCCTCGTCGACAAGCTCGCCAACGCCATCCGCTTAGCGGTTTAAACCATTGGAGAACAGCATGAACATTGCAACCATCGTCGACTTCGCCCAGTCCAGCGCCGCCGCTGAGCACTACCGCCCGGCCCCGGAGAAAGTCCTCAAGGGCGACCCGGCGCAGAGCGTCACCAATCATTACGGCAGCCCGTGCGGGCAGTTCAACGTGGGCATCTGGGAAGGCGCGGCCGGCCAGTGGACCATCAGCTACACCGAGCACGAATACTGCGAAATTCTCCAGGGTGTATCGGTCATCCGTGACGCCGAGGGCAACGGCAAGACCGTCCGCGCCGGCGACCGCTTCGTCATCCCGGCCGGCTTCAGCGGCACCTGGGAAGTCCTGGAAGACTGCCGCAAGGTCTATGTGATCTTCGAGCAAGCCAAGGCCTAACAGGCCACTGAGAAACTACTGCGCTCAGCTATGCGGCGTTGAAATCAGCCTCAAAATGCTCATGTACTACTCGTACACTGCGCTTTTTCGGCTGATTTCGCCTTGCCTAGCCGTCGCTCGCTACATTTCTCAACGGCCTGGGGCTTCTAAACGAATCTCCATGCGTGATCTTTAGCCCGCCAACACTGCGGGCTTTTTTTGGCCTGCAATAAAGGCCGGCTCGGCACAGCGCATGATTGCAAACGATCAAATTTCGGGCAAAAAAAACCCGCCGGCAAAGGCGGGATTTTTCAGCAAGGCTGATCAATTACTTGATCTTGCCTTCCTTGTAGATCACGTGCTTACGGATAGTTGGATCGAATTTTTTGATTTCGATTTTATCCGGGGTGGTGCGCTTGTTCTTGTCAGTGGTGTAGAAGTGGCCGGTACCGGCACTTGAGATCAAACGGATCAATTCGCGCATAACTAGCTC
>JAIERD010000497.1 GCA_019747155.1 Pseudomonadaceae bacterium | reverse complement strand
CCCGGCGCCACCACGGTGGAAACCACGGCGGCCGAGGCTTTTGCCCTCGGTGCCGGCGTGTGCCAAGACCACACCCACGCTTTTTTGGCCTGCGTGCGCAGCCTCGGCGTGCCGGCCCGTTATGTGTCTGGCTACCTGTGCAGTGAAGACAGCGCCCACCTGGCCAGCCACGCCTGGGCCGAGGCCTGGCTGGACGGCGTCTGGTACAGCTTTGACGTCACCAACGGCATGTCGCGCCCGCAACGGCATATCAAGTTGGCGGTCGGCCTGGACTACCTCGACGCTTGCCCGGTGCGCGGCATGCGCCGTGGTGGCGGCAGCGAGCAGATGCATGCGCGGGTCCACGTCAGCCCGCAAGCGCTGCAAACCCAGCAGGGCCAGTAACCGCGCGTGACTCGGCAGTCCGTATGGATGCAGTTAAACTGCCGGGCCGCGTTGGCGCTGACCTGTTGATGAGAGCCCTATGACTTATTGCGTTGCCATGAACCTGGCCGAGGGGCTGGTGTTGGTTGCCGATTCGCGCACCAACGCTGGCGTCGATCATATCGCCACCTACCGCAAGCTGCATGTATTTGGTGTACCGGGCGAGCGCCTGCTGGTGCTGCAAACCGCCGGCAATCTGGCCACCTCGCAGTCGGTGATTAGCCTGCTGCGCCAGCGTTTGAATAGCAGCGACACTAATCTGCATTCGGTCGCTAGCCTGTTTGATGCCGCCGGTTTGGTAGGCAACACCCTGCGTGAAGTGCTGGCCCGCGACGCCAGCGCCACCCTCGGCCAGGGCGTCGATCTGGGCTGCTCGTTCGTGCTCGGCGGGCAAATCGGCCAGGAGCCGGTGCGCCTGTTCAACGTCTACCCGCAAGGCAACTTCATCGAGTCGACGGCCGACACACCGTATTTTCAAATCGGCGAAAGTAAATACGGCAAGCCAATTCTCGACCGCGCCCTGAGCTACAGCACCCCGCTGCAACAGGCGCTGCGCTGCGCGCTGATCAGCTTCGACTCGACCATCCGCAGCAACCTCTCGGTCGGTATGCCACTGGATCTGCTGGTCTACCGTGCTGGCAGCCTCGAAGTGCCGACGGGTTATCGGGTGCATGAAGATGATCCTTATTTTCAGGAAATCTGCGGTCACTGGGGCGCCGGCTTGCGGCAATTGCTCGGCGAGTTGCCTGCTCCGCCGGATGGGTATTGGCAGTAGGGTTGCGGCTGCGCTGATGATTCCCTGTAGGAGCGGGCTTGCCCGCGATGCTGGCGCTGGTATTTTTGCATTTCAGCGCCGCATATCTATCGCGCTCACTAACGGTTTCGCCCCTCTGCGAGTCACTTTCTCTTGACTCGCTGCGCTCGCCCTTCGGGCCAGCCTGCGGCTGTTACTTCGCTGCGCTACGTTGGCCCGCGCAAAAGAGAAAGTAACCAAAGAGAAAGCGCGCCCGACATCCGGGTTTCGCTGCGCTCAACTCCCCTCGTTCCGGTGTTGCTCCGAGGGTCGGCAAGACGGGCCATCCTTGGCCCAACATGCCTCGTTTGGCATCCTGCCAAACGCCCCTCTACGCAACACCTGCACTCGGCCTCCTGACGGGGATATTTGGACCGCGTTGTTTGGGTGTTTTTTGATCGTCTTTCGCTTCTCAGAATCAAATGCCAACGATGTTTGGTGGCTGGCAAATTTATGCGTGCCCGGACAAGCGCCCCTTTCAGAAGGCCGAACGCAATCGTTGTGCAGTGGACCGAGCGGCAGGATGCCGCGAGAGCTGTGTTGGGCCATGGATGGCCCGTCGCAGCGGGCCCACGGAACAATGATGGAGTGAGGGAACCCGCCGCAGGCGGGCCGGATGCCTGGGGCAAACCCTCTTGGTTACTTCTGGGGCGACTGCCAGAAGTGACTCGCCGTAAGGGCGAAACCAATAGAAAGAGCAATGCAAAAGCGGCGGCCGAATGCTTAATTTAAAGCCAAAGCATCGCGGACAAGTCCGCTCCTACAAGGACATTCGGTGTATGCCCAATGGTGTAGCTCTAGCGGTGACTAATCCGCAGCCTACTGTAGGTGGCTGCGCCGGCCTCGGTTTCGTAGCCGCTGTTGTCCTGGGTGTAGACCCCGGCTTTGAAGTACAGCGGTTGGGTCGCCCAGGCGGCGCCGATTTTGCCGTACCAACGCACGCCATTGAAATTGACGCTGAGGATGCCGCCCGGCGTCAGGTGCACGTAGTAGGTGAAGGGCTGATTCAGCGGCACTCCTTGTACCAGCACATGGGTAACCGACTTGGCGTCAGTGGGGCGTAGGCGAATTTTGTAGACCAGGTCGGCGCTGCCGGAATCCTTCATCTGGTATTCGAGCTTGAGCATTGGCTTGTTGCTGTCGGCGTTGTGAATCTGGCCGACCACCACTTTGCCGCTGGAGGGCACTTGGTTCACCTGCAAGCGGGCGCTGAGGACATTGTCGGCCGCTGGATACAACCAGTTGTGCAGCGTGCCGTCAGCATAGGTTTCGCGCAGTTCACTGCGTGGGTAGCGGGCGTTCTCGGTGGTGGTGCCGTTCACCGGCGACCAAAAATAAATCTGCTCGTCATTGGATTTGAAATAGTGATCCTGATAACCACCGGCCAATTGCGGCGTCTCTATGGTGGTGGCTGGAACACCGACAGGAATACTCAGATTCCAGGTGGCAAGATTGATCATGACAATGACTCCCGATACCGACAGCGCCTACCTGTGGTTACTCGGCTGGGAGGGCGGGCAACTCACGACTACGCTCGCGCTGCGGTTTGCTTGAAGGGTTTTAAGGCGCTGAAACGAACGCCTTATTGAGCTCTAGCGACGGCTGCGCAAGGGCTGGAAGGTCCCGTCGTCGTGCGCGTGGAGCGATCGGGCCTGGTCAGAGAGCGCGCTATCGTCGTTGCCTGCAGCCTTGCAGTGATTAGCAAAGCTTGGGTTAGTTCAGACTTTTTGCGGTCGACTCGATGAATGGCGCAGGGAATAGACCGCAGGCTTGATGCATCAACCTGCGATCAGCTCTTCACTGGCCGGGATCACCGTCACGCTGACGCTCAGCTCCTGGCCGCCGCCGCCCAGCACTACGCCACGCAGTGGGGTGACGTCGCTAAAATCGCGGCCCCAGCCGAGGCTGATGTGTTCGGCTTGTACCAGGCAGCGGTTGGTCGGGTCGAAGTCGACCCAGCCGAGGCGCGGGCAAAACACCGAGACCCAGGCGTGCGAAGCGTCGGCGCCGATCAGGCGCGGTTGGCCGGGCGGTGGTTGGGTGAGGATGTAGCCGCTGACGTAGCGGGCCGGCAGGCCGAGGCTGCGCAGGCAGCCGATCATCAATTGGGCAAAGTCCTGGCAGACCCCGCGGCGGCCTTTGAGTACCTCGCTCAGCGGGGTGGAGATCTCGGTGGCCTGATCGTCGAACTCGAACTCGTCGAAGATCCGCTGGGTCAGCGCCAGGGCGGCGTCCAGGTGCGGGCGGCCGGGGCTGTAGCTGCTGCGGGCATAGCGGGCCAGTTCGCTGCCGCACTGGATATGCGGCGAGTCATACAGGTAGCGGCTGGCCTCCAGCATGGTTGGGGTGCGCACTTGTTGCAGCTGTTGCGCCAGGCTTTCCCAGGTTTGGCTGGTGTGAATCTGCCCCAGCTGCGGGCGCGGGCTGAGCGCCACGGTCGATTCGGCGCGCACCAGCAGCTGCCTGTGCGGCTCGGTGATGGTGATATGGCGGGTGTGGTTGCCGAAGTAATCGAGGCCATCGCTGCTGTGTTCGGCGCCCGGTTCGACGCTGAGTTGCTGGTGCTCGGTGTGCTGAAAGGCAAAGGAGCGTGGCGCCAGGTGCAGAACCTGTTGCGACAGGGTCACCAGGCTTTGGTAACTGTACTGGGTTTCATGCACCACGCGGTAACGCACGGGGCCAGTGAGCGGCGTATTCATAGGCTAGGTACCCGTTAAGTATTGACGGCAAACGTAGGGTGGGCTTCAGCCCACCAAGCCCCTTGTCACGCGTTGGTGGGCTGAAGCCCACCCTACAAAATCGGCCTGCAACAGGTAACTCGTATAGAACCTATTCATCGGCCGTCCTTGGCGTTTGCGGCGCCGCCGGTATAGCTGAAAAAGCGCACGCTGATGTGCTCCGACAGCTGCTCGCTGGCCAGCCGGATCTGCTCCAGCAGCGCGATTAATTGTGGATTGCCGCAGCCCAGCTGGGCATCCGGGTCGAGGGCCAGCAGCTGGTCTTT
>JAIERD010000402.1 GCA_019747155.1 Pseudomonadaceae bacterium | reverse complement strand
TCAAAGCCGGCTCGCGCCAGATAATAAGCACTGGCGGTACCAATCACACCGCTACCAAGCACCATGACCCGCATGTTCGTCTCCATTGCTGCGGCGCGGCCGCAGGCGTTTGTTATTCTGAGCGTAGATGCTGCTCAGTATAAAAAGCCTCAAGCAGTGAAACTCACTGTTTAAACAGCTATATTCGAGGGGAAATCTCGGCAATCATCCACTTAACGGAGGCAGATCCCCCATGCGCACCCAACACCAGAGCCGTCGCGAGCTGGATAAAATCGACCGGAATATTTTACGTATCCTGCAAGCCGACGGGCGCATCAGCTTTACCGACCTCGGCGAACGGGTCGGCCTGTCGACCACCCCCTGCACCGAACGGGTCCGGCGGCTGGAACGCGACGGCTTTATCATGGGCTACTACGCCCGCCTCAACCCGCAACAGCTGAAGGCCAATCTGCTGGTATTTGTCGAGATCAGCCTGGATTACAAATCCGGCGACACCTTCGAAGAATTCCGCCGCGCCGTACTCAAGTTGCCGCATGTGCTGGAGTGTCATCTGGTCAGCGGCGACTTCGACTATCTGGTCAAAGCGCGCATCAACGAAATGGCCTCCTACCGCAAACTGCTCGGCGACATCCTCTTAAAGTTGCCGCATGTGCGCGAGTCGAAAAGCTATATCGTCATGGAAGAGGTGAAGGAAAGCCTGACCCTGCCGATCGCGGAATAGCCCGAGCCGGCAACGCCCACATATAAACGAGAGCGATCAATGCACGACGAATTACAGGTCATCGACATCCAGTTGGGCGACGGCAAGGCGGTGGTCAAGGGCGCCCTAATCACCACCCAGTACTGCGGCACCCTGGAGGACGGTACAGTTTTCGACTCCTCCTACACGCGCGGCAAGCCGTTCCAGTGCGTGATCGGCACTGGTCGGGTGATTAAAGGCTGGGATCAAGGCCTGATGGGCATGCGCGTCGGCGGCAAACGCCAACTGCTGGTTCCGGCGCATCTGGCCTACGGCGAACGACAAATGGGCGAGCTGATCAAACCCAACTCAAACCTGATCTTCGAGATCGAGTTGCTGGAAGTGCTGACGCGGGATGATTGAGGGCATCGCGGCACTCAGCCGTCTTGGGCGTTGCTGCTATTTTGGTGCCGGCTCGGCGGGGGCATCTGCGACTGTGGCCAGCACAGGCTCGACGTCCGGCAACCCGAGCAGGTGACGTAGGCGGTTGGCCCCCTCAGGCTCAGCACTCAGCTCGACTGCGGCAAGCCGCATGAGGATAAGGTCACGCTTGAGGTTGGCCGGCGGCAGGGCGTAGATCGCACCAATCATCTCACGCAGGGCCATGGGCAGGTGCCAGTTGACCTTGAGGGCATGGGCAAAGTCGCGACCAAACTTGTCCGTCGCAGCCAGAACCTGATTGTCGCTGAGACTGTGGCCGAGGTCTTCCCAGCCCTGCGCCTGCTGCAGCACACACAGCTCGCCGATGCGATGCAACAGCGCCGCGCTCTGGTAAGGCCCAGGCTGCAGCTTCATTTGCAGGGCCAGCTGGCGCACATGCTCGCACAGCCGTTCGGACTCATCCTGATGCTCCTGCGCATACAGCCGCAACGTACCGCTGCGCAGTTGGCAGGCGCGCTTGAGAGACAGGGCCAACACCAGATTCAGACTGGCATTCACGCCGAGCAGTTGCAGCGCTTCGTACAGGCTGGTGCAAGGCGCGCCACGGAGGTTGTACAGCGGGCTGTTGGCGACGGCGATCAGCCGGGCACAGAGGGCACTGTCTTGCTGGAACTGGGCTATTAGTTGACGCAGGTCGAGTTGCTCGCCCCGCAGGTACCGCTCGAGGAGTTCCTGACTGGCATCCAGTAACGGCAGATTAAGCTCGCTAGGAGCTAGCTGTTGCAAATGACTGATGAAATCCTGTGCCGGACTGACTTCAGTCAGGGCCACGCCGTCATCCAGCGGCAGCAGTTGCTCCAACTGCTCGATCAGCTTGGGCACCTTGAAGGGCTTGCTGATAAAGGCGTTGATGCGCAGGCGGCGGACCTGCATGACGCTCTCGCGGTCAGAGCGGCCGGTGACCACCATGATCGGCACGGCGCTACCCTGTTTGCGAATCTCCTCCAGCAGGCTTATGCCGCATTCACCGGGCAAGTTCCAGTCGCTGATGATCAGGTCGCAGGGCGCGGCCTGCCAAGCGGCACGCGCGGCACTCACGCATTCGTGCCAACTGACCTTGGCCTGGGGACGAATCTTCACAGTGATTTGCTTGATGAGGTCGGCGATCCAAGCGTCGTCCTCAATGATCATGATCTGCATACTGCGCTCGCGACGTCCCTGAGGTGTTCAGCCTCAGTGTAGATGACAGCCATGAGCGGTGCTGGAAGCTGCGGCGCTATAACAACGCGGGTTACGCCTGCCCTACACCAACACCTGCCGCGTGGTGGCGATGTAGTGATGGATCTGCCGCTCGATCTGCGGCTCGATCATCTGTTCCGGGCGGCGGCCATTGGGGCAGGGCATGCGGGGTGTGGTGCCGAACAGGCGGCAGATCAGCGGGCGCTCGCCGTAGACTTCGCAGCCGTTGGGGCCCAGGTGCACGCAGTTGAGTTCATTTAGTGCGGCCTCATGCTCGGCGTCGGTTTTCACCGGCAGCCGCGACATTTCTTCCGAGGAGGTGGTAACCGGCCCGCAGCAATCATGACAACCCGGCACACATTCGAACGAGGGAATGCGCTCACGCAGGCGCGCGATAATTTGTCGGTTGCAGCTCATTAAGGCCCAGCTCCTGTGCAGATTGCCGGGATCAACGACGGCGTTATAGGCACGCAGTTTAACCCAGCAGCAGCCGGCACAGGCCGCCAGCCGACCAAGCAGTTTTGCCTCGCAGGCAAAAGGCTTTTGCCTCAAGCGCGCTTGGTCATAGCGGCGCGGCCACCTATGCTGGGCGTCGAGTCTGTCCGGCGCGGAAGCCCCCTAGCGAGAATGCTTGGGACTGAGCGCGTTGTTTGCCTGACTGGCAGCAAACAGTCAGGCAGCCAATCCAGATTGAGCGAAACAAGGCCCCACTATCCAGCCTTTCATCCAGGGCTGCGCCACGTCCGCCAGACTCGCATTATTCTTCTAATAAAAGCAGGATCACCCGCCATGCCCGCCCACCTTCGCCCACCCGTGCACAGCCCGCAGCACGCGGCCTCTTACTACGCCGCCAGCGTCAAGCAGCCGCACAGCTACCCACTGCTACAGGGCGAAGTGCAGGCCGATGTGTGCATTGTCGGCGGTGGGTTTTCCGGGCTGAACACCGCGATTGAGCTGGCCGAACGCGGCCTTTCGGTGGTGCTGCTGGAAGCTCACAAGATCGGCTGGGGCGCTAGCGGGCGCAATGGCGGCCAGCTGATTCGCGGCGTCGGCCATGGCCTTGAGCAATTTGAAAACCTGGTCGGCCGCGACGGCGTGCGCGAGTTTAAGTTGATGGGCCTGGAGGCGGTGGAGATCGTCCGCCGCCGAGTGACCAAGTACGGCATAGACTGCGACCTGACCTGGGGCTACTGCGACTTGGCCAATAAGCCCAGCGATTACGCCGGCTTTGCCGAAGACGCCGAAGAATTACGCAGCCTCGGTTATCCGCATGAACTGCGCATGGTCGCCCCCGACCAGATGCGCAGCGTGGTCGGCTCCGACCGCTATGTCGGCGGCATGATCGACATGGGCTCGGGCCACCTGCACCCACTCAACCTGGCCCTCGGCGAAGCGGCCGCCGCCGCCAGTTTGGGCGTGCGCTTGTTTGAAGACTCAGCAGTGACCCGCATCGACTACGGCCCCGAGGTTTGCGTACACACGGCGCAGGGTCGGGTCCGCGCCAAAACCCTGGTACTGGCCTGCAACGCCTATCTCAACAACCTGAACGCCAACATCGGCGGCAAGGTGCTGGCGGCCGGCAGTTATGTAATTGCCACCGAGCAGCTGACGCCAGAGCTGGCGGCCAGTTTGATCCCGCAAAACATGGCGCTCTGCGACCAGCGCGTGACGGTGGATTACTATCGCTTGTCGGCCGACCGCCGCCTGCTGTTCGGTGGCGCCTGCCATTACTCGGGCCGCGATCCGGCGGACATCGCCGCCTATATGCGACCAAAAATGCTCCAGGTGTTTCCGCAACTGGCCAACGTCAAGATCGACTACCAATGGGGCGGCATGATCGGCATCGGCGCCAA
>JAIERD010000058.1 GCA_019747155.1 Pseudomonadaceae bacterium | reverse complement strand
CCTATCTGCAAGAGGCCCGCGAAGAAGCGCGCGTCTACCCGGATAACACCATTCTGGTCAGCGAAGAGCTGACCCCGGCGATGCTCGGCGAAGTGCCGGAGGGCAAGCTGGTCGGGCTGGTTTCGGTACTCGGTTCGGGTAACTCCCACGTGGCGATTTTCGCCCGGGCCATGGGCATTCCCACGGTCATGGGCGTGGTCGATCTACCCTATTCGAAGATCGATGGCATTCAGCTGGTGGTCGACGGCTACCACGGCGAGGTGTTCACTAACCCTTCGGCCGACCTGTGCATGCAGTACCGCGCGGTGGTCGAGGAAGAACGCCAGCTGGTCAAAGGCCTGGAGGCCTTGCGTGGCTTGCCTTGCGAAACCCTCGATGGCCATCGCATGCCGCTGTGGGTGAACACCGGTTTGCTCGCCGATGTGGTTCGTGCTCAAGAGCGCGGCGCCGAAGGCGTTGGCCTGTATCGCACCGAAGTGCCGTTTATGATGAACGAGCGCTTCCCGAGCGAAAAAGAGCAGCTGAAAATTTACCGCGAACAACTGGCCGCCTTCCATCCGCTGCCAGTAACCATGCGCAGCTTGGATATTGGTGGCGACAAAGCGCTGTCGTATTTCCCGATCAAGGAAGAAAACCCCTTCCTCGGTTGGCGTGGCATTCGGGTGACCCTCGATCACCCGGAGATTTTCCTGGTGCAAACCCGCGCCATGCTCAAGGCCAGCGAAGGGCTGGATAACCTGCGGATTCTGCTGCCGATGATTTCCGGCACCCACGAGCTGGAAGAGGCGCTGCACCTGATTCACCGCGCCTGGGGTGAGGTGCGCGATGAAGGGGTGGATATTCCCTTGCCACCGATCGGGGTGATGATCGAAGTGCCGGCGGCGGTCTATCAGGTCCGTGAACTGGCGCGTCAGGTGGACTTTCTCTCGGTCGGCTCGAATGACCTGACCCAATATTTGCTCGCTGTGGATCGCAACAATCCGCGGGTGGCCGACCTTTATGACTTCCTCCATCCTGCCGTGCTGCATGCGCTGAAGCTGGTGGTCGATGGTGCCCATGCCGAAGGCAAACCGGTGAGCATCTGCGGCGAAATGGCCGGTGATCCGTCGGCGGCGGTGCTGCTGATGGCCATGGGTTTCGACAGCCTGTCGATGAACGCCACCAACTTGCCGAAAGTTAAGTGGCTGCTACGGCAGATCAGCCTGAGCAAGGCCCGCGAACTGTTGGGGCAGGTGATGCGCATCGACAATCCGCACGTCATCCACAGTACCCTCGACCTGACGCTGCGTAACCTCGGCCTGGGTCGGGTGATCAATCCTGCGGCGACCATTCAGTCATGAGCCTAGAGCTGCAGCCATTGGCGCAGTTGCGCTTATCGGCTGCCAGTGGGCTGGTCTGTTGCGGCGCTGAACTGCTGGTGCTGGCCGATGATGAGCTGGTGCTGCAACGCTACTCCCACGCTGGCGTCTATCTTGGGCAAAGCCGGTTGTTGAACGGTGAGTTACCGGCTGATCCGGTGGCCCGTAAGCGCCTTAAACCCGACTTTGAAATCCTTTGCCAGCTGCCGGATGGCCGCTTATTGGCGCTCGGCTCCGGCTCGAAGAAGCGCCGTCGCCGTGCGGTGTTGTGGCAAGCGGGCGCTACCCAAGTAATCGATTTAACGCCGCTCTATCTGGCGCTCGAAGCGCAACTGCCGGACCTCAACCTGGAAGGCGCGGTGGTGCAAGGCGAGCAGTTGCTGCTGGCCCAGCGTGGCAACAGTGCCGGTAGTTTGAACGCCTTGATTAGCCTCGATCTGGCCACGCTGTTGACGCAACTTGAGGGCGCCAGCCTTGGGCCTGAGAGCTTGCGCAGCGTGACGCCGGTTGAGCTGGGCGAGCTGCACGGCGTGCCGCTGAGCTTTACCGATCTGTGTCTGGCTGCGGATGGACGTTTGCTGTTCAGTGCGGCGGCCGAAGACACCGATTCCAGCTATCTCGATGGTGCCTGTGCCGGTAGCGTTCTGGGTTGCTTGGCTGAAGGGCGAGTGCAGGCGCTGTGGCCGCTGGCCGGACAAGCCAAGATCGAGGGTCTGTGTCAGCTGGCCGATGGCAGCTTGCGACTGGTCAACGACCCGGATGACCGCGCCGCGCATTCAAACCTGTATCGCCTCGATTTGCCTATTTAGTCTTAGTCGCATCCAGCACTAAGCGTGTCTCGCCCAGGGCCTTGCCGTTGGGGCCGAAGCTCCGTTCAATCAGCAGGCGCTCGCCGCCAGCCTTAACTTTCAATACGGTGCAGGCCCGGGTGCCGTAGCTGCTGCTGCAAATAAAGGCGCTCGACAGTAAACGCTCGAATTCCGGGCCTATTCCGGTTTGCGGCAAGTCGGCGTCGGCGGCGATTTGCCGGTCGGTCAACAGGCTAAATAAGGCATCTTCTTCCTCGCTGGCCAGCGCCTCGGCCAGCGCACTTTTGGCCCGCAACAGCTTGGGCCAGGGCGTGTCGAGGCTGGCATTGGATACGCCATAAACCCCCGCCGCCAGTTGCTGTGGCGCGCCAGTTCGCGGGTTGTAATGCCAGAGTTGCTCGGCGGTACCGACCAGCAGATTAAAACCGCTGAACTCGCCGGCATGGCTTTGCAGCTCGCTCAGAAACTCCTCTGGCGCTAATTGGCTACCGAGAAACCCGACCGGCAGCTCACCCCGCGAGCGCGCGCCCAGCGGTTGCGTCGGGTCACGCAAATTGGTTAGCGCAGCGAAGCGGCCCTGCGGGCCGATGCCCAGCCAGGTGCCGCCGGCCTGCAAATCGCGCCCGGCGTAAACCCCTGGCTGCTCGTCCCAGTGCGCCAGCGCCGCGCTGGGGCGGGCATAAAACTCATCGCGGTTGGCCGCCACCAGCAGCGGCACTGCATGGCCGGGACGCCAAGCAAAAACGATCAGGCACATGGCAGTCTTATCCCAAGAAACACACTTTGAGGTTAAAGCATCCGTCGCTGTAAGTGGAGGCGGGCGGCCCCATCCGTTACCATGCCGGTCTGTTTGCGGAGGCACCGATGGACGTTTTGCAATATCTGCTGCTGTATCTCGTACTGGGCGGTTGCGCCGGGGTCTTGGCCGGACTGTTCGGGGTCGGCGGCGGCATCATCATAGTGCCGGTGCTGGTGTTCAGCTTCGCTGCCCAGGGCTTTGCCCCGGAGATATTGACCCACTTGGCGGTGGGCACCTCCTTGGCGACCATCATCTTTACCTCGATCAACGCGGTGCTTGAGCATCAGCGCAAAGGCGCGGTGCGCTGGGAATTGGTGCGCTGGATGACCCTCGGCATTCTGCTCGGCGCCGGCTTCGGCGCGCTGACGGCGGCGGCGATTCAGGGCCCGCAGTTGCAGAAAATTATCGGCGTGTTCGCTCTGGTGATCGCCCTGCAGATGGCCCTGGAGTTAAAACCCAAGGCCAGCGCCGCAGTGCCCGGTAAAGCCGGGTTGACGGTCGCCGGGGTGATAATTGGCTGGGCCTCGGCGATTTTCGGCATCGGCGGCGGCTCGCTCAGCGTGCCGTTTCTGACCTGGCGCAGCGTGCCGATGCAGCAAGCCGTGGCCACGTCGTCGGCCTGCGGCCTGCCGATTGCTGCCGCCAGCGCCCTGAGTTTTCTGTTAATTGGCTGGCATAATCCGCAGCTGCCCGAGTGGACGCTGGGCTTTATCTATCTGCCGGCGGTGGCCGGGATTGCCTTCACCAGCATGTTCTTCGCCCGCTTCGGCGCGCGACTGGCGCATAAGCTGTCGCCACGGTTACTCAAACGACTGTTCGCCCTGCTGCTGTTTTGCGTGGGCCTGAATTTCTTGCTTTAACCTGAATTATTGAGGAGTGCTAATGCTGGCTTTTCCGCAAATCGATCCGGTGGCCCTGGCCCTGGGTCCGCTCAAAATCCATTGGTACGGTCTGATGTATCTGGTTGGCATCGGCGGCGCTTGGTTGCTGTTGTCGCGGCGCTTAAAGGCCTTTGACCCGAACTGGACCAAGGAGCAGCTGTCGGACCTGATCTTCTGGTCGTCGATGGGGGTGATTCTTGGAGGTCGCCTGGGTTATGTGCTGTTTTACGATCTGGCCGCCTATCTGCATGAGCCACTGCTGATCTTGCAGGTGTGGAAGGGCGGCATGTCCTTCCATGGCGGCTTTGTCGGCGTGATGCTGGCCAATCTGTGGTTCGGCAAGCGCAACGGCAAG
>JAIERD010000221.1 GCA_019747155.1 Pseudomonadaceae bacterium | reverse complement strand
CAAACTACTAGGAAAAACCCCATTGGTGGTCGCCTGCGTCACCGCCGCCAATACACCGCCCACATAAATTCGTAATACTGTCTGATTGGTTCCGGCGACCACCCGCCAAGTAACTGCTATATGCTTCCAGGTATTCGCAGAAACTACTTGCGCCGCCGTTTCTGCCGCCACTACAACACCAGCACTATCCGCGATAACAAAACGCAAATTCTGATTTGCCCGTTTAACCAGGAAAAACCATAAGCCATTTTGGCTCGTCGCATCCAACAGTTGATTATCACGAGTATTCCAGGCGCTATTACCTCGATACCAGAAAGCCAGCGCACCACTGGTACCAATGGCGGCATCAACATCTAAATTGGTATTAATTGCGCTGATGCTACTATTGGTATTGAGTGGA
This sequence comes from Pseudomonadaceae bacterium, assembly GCA_019747155.1. GTDB lineage: Bacteria > Pseudomonadota > Gammaproteobacteria > Pseudomonadales > Pseudomonadaceae > Aquipseudomonas. Next base: position 3,788 of record JAIERD010000221.1, on the reverse strand, counting down.
ATACTGGCGCCCCGACAAATATATCCACTGGCCTCGGCGGCTGCCGCGCCTACCGCTACGCCATTGAAGTTATTTCCCGACCAATCCAGCACCTCATTTACCGTACCATTTAACTGAGCCTCTTCGAGTCGGTACTCAGCCAAGCGCGCCGGCACTCCCGATGGTTTAAACCAACGAATCGCGGTGCCGGCATAACCATAGCTACTATTGAATGAGTACAGCGTAAAGTCAGTATTATCTACCTCCGCCCCGATAGTGGCACTCACCCCACTGGCATTACCCGCGCCGTATTGATAAACAAACTCACCGTTTTCAGACAAAATCACCTGAAAGGTATAAGCCCCCCCCAGGCTATAGTGCGGAACCGCTTCCCACGAAACAACTAACTTCCGGTTTGGCGCAACTCCCTTGGTTTGATAGCGAACTGTTCCGCCTAGCCTGGGATTTATATCATCCCAATAAATCAACATTAATTTATCGGCTTGCGTACCTGTCGTACAGCCCGTGCACGCTGGTGGCACAGTAGTCACGGGCAAATCGGTATTGGTGAATTGGCGATGAAACTGGGTGTCCGCCCCGAACTGCAAGGCGCCATTCGAGTGAACCCGCACTTGGGTGTAATCCACACCGGCAAAATTAAAGGTAAAGCCAATATTGATGACTTTTTTATCATCATCCTGAGGAAATGCCGTCTGGGTTTGATCCCACACAATATTGGTATTGGTTGTTTCCCAACTGTACGCAGCCGACTGAAAGGCATAGGTCGCCGCCTGCACCTTAAAACCGCTCAAGCTAACCATCAAAATAAAACCGATCAGCCAACGGCTACTCATCAGAACAGACCTCAATATCCGCACAACACCGGATTAAACCGCTTAAATACGACCAAGGCCGCCACTGCGCATGCAAGTTCATCACGGCACCGCAGACTGCACTGCAGCATTCAGTACCCGAAAAGCGTAGTCCGACCGACCACCCGGCAGACCGTTTTGCGCGGTGGCGGTCAGCCGATAGACGTTCACCGTCACGCCGCTCTCGCTGTAAGCGCTAGGACTGCACGTCACCGCCACGGTGAACTCGGACAAGTTGGAGCCCGCCAAGTTGACTGTCGCATTGCCGGCGCAACTGGGCGCGCCCACCGGCGGCGCCGCTTGGGCGATGCCCCAATCCAGCCCGGCACGCGCTGCTTGATAGGCCCGCGCCTGCTGAATGGCCAGGCTATTGGTGCCGTGTTGATTGCCGGCCAGACGCATCATCGCCAGCACCACCATGGCGATGATGATCATCACAAACATCGCCGCTACCAAGGCAAAACCCTCTTGCCGGCGCACGCGCTGGCGCCGTGATTTAGGCCGCAGGCTTTTAAGGTGCATTGTCGACGTGCACTTGTTGGAACAGCTCAATGCTTTCGCCCTCCAAGGTCAGTTGCAGGCGCAGCGTCACCAGCCCGGCACGTTGAGTGCTGCCGGGCTGGTAGCTCATGCTGCAGGCCGTCACGTTACTGGCCTGCACCGCTTGGGCTGCCGCATTGGTGCCGGCAAAGGCCGGCAGGCGAGCACTGCGGGTAAAACGAAGCAACTGCCCGCCAGTGCAGCTATAACCGACAATCTGATCAGACAGATAAAACCGCCGCTGCGGTGAGGCATAGGCGAAGCTGAAGCTGCCCGCCGGCGGCGTTAGCGTCAGCAACGTTTCATTGCCCGCCAGAGCGGCAGCAGCAAAGCCGCTGCCATCGGGGCTGATTACATGCCGGCCGCTGGCATCGGCAACCGCCCAGACATTCGCGCCAGGAGTGGCTACCAGGGGCGAGCCGCTTTCAGCGCCAATGTTGTACACCACCAGCCAGCGTGCCCCGACCACCGTTAACGTCGGGGCGAGCACCTGAAAAGTCGAGCAATTGCCCTGCCCTGGGGTGACCGCAGCAAAATTGGCCGTGCACGCGGCCGCCGTTCCCGGCCCGAACATCAGCCCATCGCCACCTACGCGATTGGGGCGATAGCGACCGGCATCCAGCACGTTGAACATTTCGATGGCGGTCCCACCGGCGTTCAAGCGCACCGAATTAGGCACCGCCAAGCGAATATCCCGGGCCATGCGATTCAAGGCGCCGGCGGCCAGATCGACCAACGCGGCGCGCCGGCTCTGGGCGACAAAGCCCTCGAGCGGGCGCGACAAGGCGCTGGAGATCATCACCGCCACCGCACCGGCCAGGGCGATCACCATCACCAGCTCGATCAGGGTAAAGCCGCGTTGCGGCCGGCGTACACGTAGGGTGGGCGTAGGGTGGGAAACCCGCGCAGCGGTTTCCCACCGGCCAATGCGCGAGCCAATGTGGCGACCAAAGCGGTGGAAAAGGCCTGCGACCGTTTTACACCCTACGCATTCGATTAGCCTGTTCATCAGTAGCGCGTCCGGTAGCCGCCGAGGACTAAGCCCTGGCCGGCCGGGTCGGTAACCGTGACTTCGATATAGAGCACGTTATTGGCTGGTAAACCGTTCCATGCCTGCGCGGCCACCGCCACACTAACCCGATAGCCCGCTAGCGCTGCTATCGGCAGGCCGCTGGCGCTCACGGCGCCGTTATCGACCAGCCCACGGTAATCGCAGACATCATCAAACAGCGCACGGTTAGCGGGAATCGCCTGACAGGCGAGCTGCGTGCCCGGATCGAGAAACGCCTGCAACTCGATCTCCTCCAGATAAGCCTCGGCAATCGACAGGCTTTGCTGGCGCAACATCGGATCGGCCGAACGGCCGGTGATCGAGGCCATCGCCGAATACAGCGCCGCCGAAGCGATACCGATAATGACGATGGCGATGACTAATTCAATCAAGGTCATGCCGCGCTGACGCGTCATAGTGCCCGCCCGTAGGATGGGTTGCGCGCAGCGACAGACATCACTCATTGCACCAACCCGGTTTCGGCAGCCACGTTAAGGGTGAAACCACCGATCTGGGCCGTCCGCGTTCCAGCCGCGCAGGGGGCTGCCGCACTGTAAATGCAGCCGAGCGAATTGAACACAATGGGGAAAGTTGGCGCCGTGACAATCACATTGGCAGGCAACGCTCCGGCATAGGGCGCCTGGCCATCGGCACCGATGACCGCCAGCGTGTAAGCACCGCTGCTGCAATTAACGGCTTGGCGCAGCTGATAACCCGCATTAGTCAGACTTACTTCAGTCAGGCAGCCACTGGCCAGCGCCAGCTTTTGCGCATAACGCACGGCACCGATGCTTTCTTCGAAGAACATCCGCTCATCGAACACCTGCCGATCAAAGAAGCGCGGCCCCACCACGGCAGCGAGGATGCCGGTGATGATTATCACCATAATCAGCTCGATAAGGGTGAAGCCGCGCATTTTTAGTTGCAGTTCGTGCTAGTTAGCGCTGTCGAAGTAATGGTAGGAGCACCATCGCCCGTGGCCATTTTGTAAGTGAAGGTACATGCAGCCTTGCTCTTGGCTTGTACACCAATCGTGTTGGCCGTAGTGACATCAAAAGTGAAATCATTGGCATCAACTTGAGCCGCCGCAGCAATACCAGCAGCAGTTGGTGCTGGGTACTTATCAACCATTACAATGGTCGTCCCTTCAAGAGTGATGTTACCGGCCGAGTTTTTGGCTAGGGCATAGGAGTGAGAAATTGCTGAAGCCGACTTCACCGCGCCCAAAGCACCTTGCATAGCTGACAAGCGCGCATCACCACTTAGATCCGCAAATTTCGGCAACGCAAACGCCGCCAAAATCCCCAGAATCACAATCACCATAATCAGTTCGATCAGGGTGAAAC
>JAIERD010000492.1 GCA_019747155.1 Pseudomonadaceae bacterium | reverse complement strand
CGCACCGAGCTGAACCCCAACGCCACCGCCGACGCCTACCTGCAGCGCAACCGTGGCTTTGATATCAGCAAGCTGGCGGGCTGGTATGAGCAGGCCAAGCGCAGGGTAAAGCCCGGCGACTACATGGCCGACACCGTGCGCTTTCCGCTGTGCGACGGGTACTGGGAACGCATCATTGACGCCAAGGCCGTGGCCGATAACGGCGGCGACAAAGCCGGCATCAAGTTCGGCATGAGCTACAAGGGCAACGGCTGGACGCCGCCTGGCCAGACCATCGAAAAGAGCGACCGCGTGTACATCGTGGAAGGCATCTTCCACGCCATCGCCCTGCACCTAGCCGGCTACAAGGTGATTGCCAGCATCAGCTGCAACAACTTCCCGTGGGCGCTGATCGAGGCCAACAAGGGCAAGCTGGTCACCTGGGTGATTGCCCTGGACGACGACAAGGCCGGGCGGTCGGTGATCCCCAAATACCTGACCATGATCCGCAGCATGAAGGAAATCGGCTGGGTGGCACTGGCCGGTGAACGCGACTGGGACGACGTGTACCGCGACGGCCAGCTGAACGACGAATTCATGGAAGAAGCCTGCTATCAGGGCCGCCTGTTCAGCGCCACCAGCGCGATGAAAAAGGCCTACCTGCTGTACACCAAAAAGCCCCGGGGCTTCTTTCTGGTGGAGTTCGGCAGCCGCTTGTTTTCCGCCCGCGTGAACCTGACCGAGCTGCAGAAGGATCTGGACGGCGACGACGTGGAAGGCCACCAGCCCGAGTTTGCCAAGCACACCACGATCACCCAGGTGGCCAACTGTGTGCCGAAGTTTGAGTACATCGAGAAGGACGCCACCACCAGCGAGCAGCGTTACTTCTTCCAGTTCAACTTCCCCAACGCCCGGCAGACCTGCAAGGAACCCCTAACACCCAGCGCCATTACCGACCCCCGCGGCTTCGCCAAGGCGATGTTCGAGCGCACCCCCGGCGGCATGTTTGAAGGCGGCGAGCGCGTGCTGACCATGCTGAAAAGTGAATGGTTCAAGGACGTGCGCACCGTCCGCACGCTGCCCTTTGTCGGCTATGACGACGTGAGCGGGGCCTACTGCTACCCCGGGTTCGGTTTCCACAAGGGCAACGAAGTGTTGGTGAACGACCACGGCTTTCTGGACGTGGGGGCCGACGGCTTGAAGACCTCGACCCGCAGCTACCCGGTGGTGCGCGGCAAGGACTTCGACCCCAGCTGGTTTGCCGACTTCCTGGCGGTGTTCTCCCTGAACGGCCTGGCCATGCTCGCCTGGTGGACGGGCACCCTGTTTGCCGAGCAGATCCGCGCCAAGCATGCCAGCTGGCCTTTCATGGAGCTGACCGGCGTGGCCGGATCCGGCAAGTCCACCCTGCTGCGTTTCCTGTGGCGCTTGGTCGGCCGCAAAGACGAGGAAGGCATTAAGCCAAGCGGCAGCGGTGCGAGCGCCATCGGCCTGCTGCGTGCGCTGGCCGGCGTCAGCAACCTGCCAGTGGTGCTGCTGGAGTCCGACAAGGAAACCATCGACGCCCACGGGCGGATCCTGACCGTGCAGTACAACTGGGACGAAATCAAACCCCTGTTCGACTACAAGGCCAAGCTGCGGGTGATGGGCGTCAAGAGCGCCAACAGCGACACCGAATCGCTGATTTTCCGGGGTGCGGTGTGCATTTCGCAGAACACCAGCGTGGACGGATCCGAAGCCATCCTGACCCGCATCACCTACCTGCACATGACCCTGGAACACCACAGCGCGGATCTGAAACCCCTGGCCGACCGCCTGAAAGCCATGGAAGTGGAAGACCTGGCCGGCTACCTGCGCGCGGTGCTGAACCGTGAAAAGGAGTGGCTGCAGCACTACTTCGAGGCCTTCCGGACGTATGAGCAACGCTTTCAGGCGCTGGGTGGCGTTACCCACAGCCGCATTGTGTTGTGCCACGCCCAGGTGATGGCCGCCGCCAAGGCCACCCAGGCGCTGTTCCCTGGCTGGACTGACCGCAAGCTGGAAGAACTGGCCAGGAACATGGAAAGCCGCGCCCTGGAGCGTCAGCAGCGCTGCAGCGCCGAGCATCCGACCGCCGCCCAGTTCTGGCAGATCTACCACTACCTGAACGAACAGGTGGTGACGATCACCGACGCCGACGGCACCCGCGAAGAGATCCGCGAAACGCTGAACCACAGCACCGATCGAGACGTGATTGCCATCAACCTCAACCACTTCCAGCAGGTGTGCAAGCAGGCCGGGCAGGAAGTGATCCCCAACGTGCTGCTGCAGCGCGCCCTGCGCCAGAGCCGCACACACCCCTTTATCGAAAGTAGGAAGGCCCACTCGAAGATCGAGCGCCGGAGCATCAACTGCTGGCTGTTTAAGAGGAAAGCCTGAGCAGTGGAATTCGTGGGGGTTCACCGGGGCCTGGGTGGGTTTCAAGCGGTAAGGCTCTGTTTCTGTGTAATCCCCTCATCTGTCTGGAATATCTGGAAGGTTTATAGGTAACCCAATGAATACAAGCACTTACAGCTGTTCAGCAACTCTTATGCCACTGGAAGGCGCTGGAAGGTTTTTCCTTCCACCACCTTCCACCGACCTTCCACTTTTTGCTTTTTCGGCTGAATCCGCTGAAAGCCGCGCAGCACTAGGCGTCCAGAGCTTCCGCGCTGCGGCGACCTTCCACCACCTTCCACCCCAGGTGGAAGGCCGTGAAAAAAACCTGAGCCAGCAACCACGCGGGCTCCAGCGCACCACGACTACCGACCTTCCACTTATTCCATACATGCAGGGGGACTTCCCGCCGCATTCCTTTTTTTGGGGGTGGCCATGGCCGAACTGAACCCCGACGACGAGCACCGCCGCGAGTGTCTAGCGCGCCACATGCTCCGCAACTGGACGTTCGACGAGATCCGCGACTGGCTGAAAAAGCCCAAGAGAACCGAGGCCTACCGCGAAGACATGCGGGCCAGGCTGAACCGACTGAAACAGGAGAACCGCAAACGATGAACGCAATCACCCAAGCCCCACAGCGGTGCCCGCTGGATGCCGAGGCAGCCCTGGACTTTCCCCGCTGGTGGCAGCGCGCTGCCCAACTGGTGGAGCTGCCGCTGGGCCAGCGCGGCCTGGACGTGGCCGGCACCGGCCTGGCGCAGTTGCTCAAGCGACTGCAAGCCCTGGACACCCCGCGCCGCGCCCTGCTGCTGACCATGGCCTGCATGGCCAACCCACAGCGCGCCGACTGGCTGCAGGCCGAGGTCGGCATGCACGTCGGCCAACTGACCGCCGCCGACCTGGGCCCCGAGGTGTTCCAGACGCTGGTCGGCCTGCTGGCCACTTTCAAACCCACCCCAAGCAACTGAAAAGGAGCCTCACCCATGAATGAATTCAACCTGCGTGACCAGCTCGCCAAGCAGCAGGCCTATAAGGCGCAACGCCAGGCCCTGATCACCGTCGGCCGGCAGGCGCTGAACCGCCTGATCACCGTGGCGGTGCGCCCAACCGGCCAGGGCCGTGTGATCGGTCGCTTCCTGCTGGGCCTGTACAACGGGCCGGAATACCCCTTTGACCTGACCGAGCTGCGCGGCCTTGACCTGGCCCTGTTCGAGGACTGCCTGCGGGTGCTGATGATGGATTACAGCCCCGAGGTGGAGATTCACGAACGGGTGCCGAACGGCTTCGCCATCTGGGCCGAGCTGGTGGCCATGTGGGCACCGAAGGGGGCGCGGGCGTGATCGTCTACTTCTGCGCCAACGGCATCAGCTCCGAGATGGGGCTGCCGTCTGTCTATCTGGAGAACGCCCGGGCCGAGGATCTGGCCGAGCTGGCCGCCGGCATGTTCTGGCGTGAGCGCCAGGGCGAAGTCCCGTCGCTGGTGACGCTGATCCACCTGCAGGACGTGGACGGCAAAGACCTGGGGATTTTCGAGGTTCGGCGCGATATGCGCCCGATATTCACCGCCACGGCACTGCCGGCGGCGTGAAGGAACGGCGTCGAGGAACGGCAATTCCCCGACGCCAACCACCACTTAGGAGATACGTGAATGCAAGCACAAACCCTTAGCAGCAGCGCCGTGAAGGCTACCACAACCGCCTTTATCGGCACCGCCCTGATCGGCTACCAGCTGCAGCGCAGCCCCGCCGCGCGGATCCGCCTGGAGGTCGCCGCCGACCTGG
>JAIERD010000134.1 GCA_019747155.1 Pseudomonadaceae bacterium | reverse complement strand
AGCGCCTTGCGGTTCTCGGCGTCGAAGTTCCAGGCGCCGCCCTCGGGCGTGCCATCGCCATGCATCAGCAGGCCGCTGCTGCGGCGCATTTCCCGGTAGAAATACTCCATGCGCAGTTGCTTGCGTCCGGCGGCCCACTGGGCAAAGCGCTCGCGGGTGCAGAGAAAACGGCTGTCGCTATGCCAGTGCAAGGCCAGCCCAGTCTCGCGCAGTGCCTGCTCCAGGCGCCACTCGCCGCATTCGGTCAGGTGGATTTCCGTCGCGCGCAGCTGTTCTGCCCAACGCCGCAGTTCGCCGGGCAGCGAGCCGCTGTTGTGTGGGTCGTCCAGGGTCACGTAGTGCACACGCCAGCCGCGCTGGCGCAGGGCCTCGGCAAAATGGCGCATGGCGCTGAAAATTAGCGCGATTTTTTGTGGATGGTGGGGCACGTAGTCGGTTTCGGCAGCCACCTCGGCCAGTAATACGGCGTCCTGGGCTGGGTCCAGAGCGCGCAGCGCGGGTAGGTCAAAGGACAGCTGGTCGCCGAGCACCAGCGCCAGGCGCCGACAAGACGTTACCACTGGACGGCCAGGCTGATAGGCGCACGCAGGCGCTGCTGCGGGCCGGCGGGCAGGCCGCACATTTCTTCATGGACCACTGCATGGATCAGATGAAAAGGCAGCAGTGGTAATTCGTGCAGCAGGTCGCGGGCGTGTTCCACCGAGCGCAGGCGCAGGGTTTGTCCGCGCTCGTCACGGAGCAACTGCGGCTGGCCGCCGAGGCGGATTTCCAGCAGGTAAATGCCGCCTTCGATGGAAATCAGGTTGAGTTCATCGACCTGGCCCTGCTGGGCATGCAAAAGCAACTGCGGCAGAATCATGGGGGGTGTACCGATTGGATTAAGTTATACAAAAATAGGTTTAAAATTAATATTTGTATAGGTTTATTGCGTTGCGCGACTGTTCGGCATTGCGCTGTGTGGCCTGTGGACAGGGCGTGGGCGAGTGCTTAGCCTTGCCGGACCACCTTGTTTTCAGGTGGCGATCAAGGAGGATTGAGTCGATGAGATTGACCCACCGGCCAGTGGCCGAGCAGGACCTGGCGGCGATTTGTGCGTTTACCCAAAGCCCTGCCGAACTGTTTTATTGCTTCCCCAAGGCGGATTTCCCGCTGAGCCCCGCGCAATTGCAGGCGGCCATCGAGCAGCGCAGCGACTCGACGGCGGTGTTGCTGGATGGCTCGGTGGTGGCGTTTGCCAACCTCTATCGGTGGGAGTCAGGCGGTGTCTGCGCCATCGGCAACGTTATGGTGGCGCCGGCGGCTCGCGGTCGTGGTGTGGCGCGCTATCTGATCGAGCAGATGAACGCTATTGCCTTTGCCAGGCATCGGGCCCGCGAGGTGACGGTGTCGTGCTTTCACCAGAACCTCGCCGGTTTGCTGCTGTACCCGCAGCTGGGCTTTACGGCTTATGGGATTGAGGAGCGCCAAGATAAAAGCGGCCAGCGCGTTGCGCTGATTCATCTGCGGTTGCTGCGGGCAGCTGCTATCTAGCATGGAGGAGGGTCGATATGGCTGAGTATTGCGCAGAGATTGAATGGCTACGTGGCGAGCAGGATTTTCTCGGTAATAGCTACAGCCGAAGGCACTTGCTTCGCTTTGACGGCGGCTTGGAAATTCCTGCTTCGTCGTCGCCGCAGGTGGTGCCCTTGCCGATGTCGGATGCTGCGGCGGTTGATCCTGAAGAGGCGTTTGTGGCGTCGCTTTCGAGTTGTCACATGCTTTGGTTCCTCTCCATCGCAGCCAAACAGCGTTTTTGCGTCGATCGTTACTTCGATGCTGCGACTGGTGTTATGACGAAAAACGCCGAGGGGAAACTCTTTATGTCGCTGGTTACCCTGCGGCCAAAAATCGAGTTTTCTGGCACGCGGCGGCCAAGTCGCGAGCAAATTACGCAGATGCATCACCTGGCCCATGAGGAGTGCTTTATCGCCAATTCGGTGAAGAGCGAAGTGCGTTGTGAACCGGTATTTATTGCGGACTAGCTCCGTTTGCCAGTTGCTGATTTCGTCACTTAAAACCCTGCCACACCCGCCGCCTGTAATTGCTCGCGCAAGGCCAGCAGCTGCGGTTGCCGAAAGAAGGCACTGAGTTGCTGGGCGCGGCGGGCGCTGATGCCGGGTTCGGTTTGCCATTGTTGCGGGCTGCGCCCGGCCAGTTGCTCCCAGTTGTTCGGCAGCTTGGCATTGCCGGTGGATGGCAGGCCGAGGGCGCGCAGCCAGCTCAGAAAGGGCCGCTTGGTGGCGGCTTGCAAGCTGTGGCGGAGGTTGCTGGCGCTGCGGGCTCTGAAACCTGGGGTGCGGGTCAGCTGTTCTGGGCTCAGAGTTAGCCAATCGAGCAGGCCGTTGAGCTGTTGGGCTTTGAGCAATTTGTCCCAGGTGCCGGGGCCGACGCCGGGCAGCGCCAAGCCATGCTTGCCGCTTAACCAAACCAAGCGGGCGCGAAACTGGCTGGCGCAGGCGGGGCTGGATTGCCAGCAGCTGCCAGCGTGGTAATCGGCGGGGTTGGGCACGCTCAGCTCAGGCCGTTGCGGATTGCGCGTCACCACGCTGTCGAGGCGCGGGATGGTCAGGCCGGCGAGGGCGATGGCGACGTGATCGCCGGGGCGGATGTCCAGTTGCTGCCAGCGTTGCAGGGAGCCGAGGCTGACGCGGCTAATGCGGCGATCATCCAAGCGCAGCGGTTGTAGGCTCAGCACCGGAGTGATACGGCCAGTGCGGCCGATCTTAAACTGCACCGCGCGCACCTCGGCCAGGGCTTGGGCAATAGGGTATTTCCAAGCCGCCGCCCAGTCCGGTGGTGTGGCTTGCCAGCGCTCGGCGGCCGGACGCGCGCTTTGTTTGAGTACCACGCCATCGCTGGCAAACGGCAGCGCGCTGCGATACCAGCTGTCGCGCCAGTGCTGGGCTTGCGCAAAACTGCTGATCGGCTGGCTGAGTTGCTGCGGTTGGCTAAAGCCCAGGGCGCGCAGGCCGTCGAGGCGCTCGCGCATGTTGGTGGGACCTGCGGGCCAGTCCCAAATAAACAGGTCGATTTGCGCGGCGTCGCTGGCGCTGAGTGTTTGCCGTTCCATTAATCCGGCGACTTTGCCGCGTGCACCAAGGCTGCCTGCTTTGGCCTGAATATGCCCAGGCAGGCGCCAGTAAAGTTCGCCCTGCAAAATCAATCTGCCAGTACTGGCCAGCGGCTGCGCCAGTAGCGGTATTTGCCGGGCATTGCGCGTCCAGTCTTGCCCGCTATTGCCGTCGCCACGGCTAATGGCCTGTTGCAGCAGGCCATCTTGAAACACCAGGGTCACCGCGACGCCGTCGATCTTGGGTTGAATCCACAGCTCTTTATGCGTGCTTATCCATTGGCGCACGGCGGACTCATCGGCGAGCTTGCTCAGGCCGGTTTGTGCGAAGGGATGCTTTAGCGGACCGCCACTGTTGGCCAGCGGATTATCGGCGCTGTTGCTGGCAAAGCAGCTGCGCAACAGTTCTAACTGGCTGCGGGCTTGGTCGTAGAGTTCATCGGCGATCAGCGCGATGCCTTGGCGATGGTAGGCGTCGTCCCATCGCGCAATCTGCTGGCTGCGCTCGGCCAGTTCGGCTTGCGCCTGGGGCGGGCTGAGGCTCGGGCAGTCGACGGCAAATGTGAGTGGGCTCAGCAGGCAGAGCGATAAGGCAATCCAGCGTGGCATCGAGAGCATCCTTGCTCGGGGAGTGATGCTTGCAGCCTAGACGCCACTCAATAAAAAGGCTCTGTCCCCGTTACTTGTCGGCCGCAAAACGTAGGGTGGGCTTCAGCCCATCAAACCTCTTGCCGAGTTTCGGTGGGCTGAAGCCCACCCTACAAAATCGCTCTCCAACTCATAACGGGTACAGCGCCAACAAAAAGCCCCGCACAGGGCGGGGCTCGGGTATTGCTTGCAGCCTTACAGGCCGGCGGCAGCGCGCAGGTCGGCGACTTTGTCGGTCTTTTCCCAGGTGAAGGTGGTGAAGGTGTCGTCACCTACAGTTTTCTGCTGCGGCGTGCGGCCGAAGTGGCCGTAGGCGGCAGTCTCCTGGTACATCGGGTGCAGCAGGTCGAGCATCTTGGTGATGGCGTACGGACGCAGGTCGAAGACTTCACGCACCAG
>JAIERD010000348.1 GCA_019747155.1 Pseudomonadaceae bacterium | reverse complement strand
GGCCAAGGTACTCGTATGCGCTCGGCCTTGCCCAAGGTGCTGCATCCGGTGGCGGGTAAATCGATGCTCGGGCATGTAATTGATACGGCGCGGCAACTGCAGCCAAAAAGCATTCATGTAGTGATTGGCCACGGTGCCGAGGCGGTACGTGAACGCCTGGCGGCCGATGATCTGAACTTCGTCTTGCAAGCCGAACAGTTAGGTACCGGCCACGCGGTGGCGCAAGCCTTGCCGGCCTTGAGTGCCGAGCGGGTGTTGATTCTGTATGGCGACGTGCCGCTGATTGAAGTGGAAACCCTGCAGCGTTTATTGCAGCAAGTCGGACCACAACAGCTTGGGTTGCTGACGGTCGATCTGCTCGACCCGACTGGCTACGGCCGCATCGTTCGTGACGATCAGGCTGTGGTTCAGGCCATCGTCGAGCATAAGGATGCCACGCCCGCGCAGCGCGCCATCTGTGAAGGCAATACCGGCATTCTCGCGGTGCCCGGCAAGTTGCTGGCGGACTGGCTGGGCCGGCTGTCGAACAGCAATGCCCAGGGCGAATACTATTTGACCGACGTGATCGCCATGGCGGTGGCCGACGGCCTGGTGGTTGCCACCGAACAAGCCAATGACGAAATGGAAGTGCTGGGCGCCAACGACCGCATGCAACTGGCGCAGTTGGAGCGGCATTACCAATACCGCGCGGCGCGCCGACTGATGGCGCAGGGCGTGACCCTGCGTGATCCGGCCCGCTTCGATGTGCGTGGCGAGGTGACGGTTGGCCGCGATGTGCTGATCGATATCAACGTGATTCTCGAAGGCCGGGTCATCATCGAAGACAACGTGCAAATCGGCCCCAACTGCGTGATCAAAGACAGCACTTTGCGTCAGGGCGCGCAGGTTAAAGCCAACAGCCATCTGGATGGCGCCGAACTGGGCGAAGGCAGTGACTGTGGTCCTTTCGCCCGCTTGCGGCCGGGCACTGTGCTGGGTGCCAAGGCCCATGTGGGTAACTTCGTTGAGCTGAAGAATGCCGTGCTGGGCGCAGGCGCCAAAGCGGGCCACCTGAGCTATCTGGGCGATGCCGAGATCGGTGCGCGTACTAACATCGGCGCCGGTACCATCACCTGCAACTATGACGGCGCCAACAAGTTCAAGACCGTCATGGGTGAGGACGTGTTTATCGGTTCTAACAGCTCGCTGGTTGCGCCCTTGGTGTTGGGCGACAAAACCACCACCGGCGCCGGCTCGGTGATTACCAGCGATGTGCCGGCCAACACCCTTGCCGTCGGCCGCGCCAAGCAACGCAATATCGACGGCTGGAAGCGCCCAATCAAGAAATAGGCCCGTAGGGTGGTCAACCGCGAAGCGTTGGCCACCGCTGGTGGATATCCGATCCAATGCGTATCCCGGTAAATTGGTGGCCAAGCTGCGCGTTGACCACCCTACGTCGATTCTCGCTTGACGCAAAAGCTTCATTAGGTTTTGATTCGCACAGTTATCTTTCGAATCGAAACCAATAAATGTCCAAGCGCAACACACCGCAACGTCGTCATGCCATTTTGGCTTTGCTCGCTGAGCAGGGCGAAGTGAGTGTCGATCAGTTGGCCAAGGGTTTCGAAACCTCGGAAGTCACCATCCGCAAAGACCTCACCGCGCTGGAAAAAAACGGTCTATTGCTGCGCCGTTACGGTGGCGCAGTGCCGATGCCGCACGAGTTAATCAATGAGCCAACTCAGCCGTTGTCGCCCTACAAGCAGGCCATAGCTAGCGCGGCTGCCGGCTGTATCCGCGAACATGCGCGGATCATTATCGATAGCGGCAGCACCACCGCCGCGATGATCCCGCAACTGGGCCACAAACCTGGCCTGGTGGTGATGACTAACTCGCTTAATGTGGCCCGCGCCCTCAGAGAGCTGGAGCACGAACCGATATTGCTGATGACCGGCGGTACCTGGGACCCGCATTCCGAGTCGTTCCAAGGTCAGGTGGCCGAACAGGTGCTGCGCTCCTACGATTTTGACCAATTGTTTATCGGCGCCGATGGCATCGATTTGGCGCGCGGAACCACCACCTTCAATGAACTGCTCGGCCTCAGTCGAGTGATGGCCGAGGTGGCACGTGAGGTCATAGTGCTGGTTGAGTCGGATAAAATCGGCCGCAAGATTCCCAATCTGGAGCTGCCCTGGAGCAGTATTCATACACTGATAACCGACGAGCGCCTCGCCCCCGAGGCCCGTGAACAGATAACCGCGCGCGGGATCACCTTGATCTGCGCCGCCGTCCCCGCTAAGTAAGGAGCATCCCTATGTGTGGAATTGTTGGCGCAGTCGCCGAACGTAATATCAGCGCAATCCTGGTCGAAGGCCTCAAGCGCCTGGAGTACCGCGGTTATGACAGCGCCGGTGTGGCTATTTTCAGCAGTGCAGGCACGCTGCAACGCTGCCGTCGTTCCGGCAAGGTTGCCGAGCTGGAGCAAGCCCTGGCTGGCGAGCCGCTGATCGGTCGTCTGGGCATTGCCCACACCCGCTGGGCTACTCATGGCGCCCCGTGTGAGCGCAATGCTCACCCGCATTTTTCTGGCGATGATCTGGCGGTGGTGCACAACGGCATCATCGAAAATCACGAAGCCCTGCGCGAGCGTCTGCAAGGTCTGGGCTATGTGTTCAGCTCGGATACCGACACAGAAACCATCGTCCACCTGTTGCACCACAAGCTCAAAGCGCACGCCGATCTGGCTGATGCACTGAAGGCGGCTATCCCTGAATTGCACGGGGCTTATGGCCTGGCGGTTATCAGCGCCCAGCAACCGGATCGTCTACTCGCAGCGCGCAGCGGTAGCCCGTTGGTGATTGGTTTGGGCATGGGCGAAAACTTCCTCGCTTCCGACCAGTTGGCGCTGCGCCAGGTCACCGACCGTTTTATGTACCTGGAAGAAGGCGATATCGCCGAAATCCGCCGCGACAGCGTGCAGATCTGGGACGCCGCCGGGCAGTCCGTGCAACGCGAGCAGGTGCAGTACCACGAAGGCGCCGAAGCGGCCGACAAGGGCGCCTACCGGCACTTCATGCTCAAGGAAATTCACGAGCAGCCCAAGGTCGTGCAGCGCACCCTCGAAGGTCGTCTGGGGACCGATCAGGTACTGGTGCAAGCTTTCGGCCCGCAAGCGGCCGAGCTGTTTGCCCAGGTCAAGAATGTGCAGATAGTCGCCTGCGGCACCAGTTACCACGCCGGTATGGTCGCCCGTTACTGGCTGGAAGAACTGGCCGGGATTCCCTGCCAGATCGAAGTGGCCAGCGAGTTTCGCTACCGCAAGGTGGTGGTGCACCCGGACAGCCTGTTCGTCAGCATCTCCCAGTCCGGTGAAACCGCCGACACCCTGGCCGCCCTGCGCAATGCCAAAGAGCTGGGTTTCCTCAGCAGTCTGGCAATCTGCAACGTTGGCACCAGCTCACTGGTGCGCGAATCCGCGCTGACCTTGCTGACCCAAGCCGGCCCGGAGATCGGCGTGGCCTCGACCAAGGCCTTCACCACCCAGTTGGTGGCGTTGATGCTGCTGACCCTGTCGCTGGGTCAAGTGCGCGGCACACTGAGCAAAGAGCTGGAAGCCGAACTGGTGGCCGAATTGCGCCGCCTGCCGACTCGCCTCGGTGAAGCGCTGGCGATGGACAAGACCATTGAGAAGCTTGCCGAACTGTTCGCCGAGAAGCACCACACGCTGTTCCTCGGCCGTGGCGCGCAATACCCGGTGGCGATGGAAGGCGCACTGAAGCTCAAGGAAATCTCCTATATCCACGCCGAGGCCTACCCGGCCGGCGAGCTTAAACACGGCCCTTTGGCGCTGGTGGACAGCGACATGCCGGTGGTTACCGTGGCGCCGAACAATGAGTTGCTGGAGAAGCTCAAGTCCAACCTGCAGGAAGTCCGTGCCCGTGGCGGTGAGTTAATCGTGTTCGCCGACCAGCAAGCCTGCATGCGCAATGGCGAAGGCACCCATGTGGTGAACATGCCGCATATCCACGACGCCCTGGCGCCGATTCTGTACACCATCCCGTTGCAACTGCTGTCCTACTACGTCGCCATCCTCAAAGGCACCGACGTCGACCAGCCGCGCAATTTGGCCAAGTCGGTGACTGTGGAATAAGCCACGGCCATGTCGCCTGCCATTGT
>JAIERD010000039.1 GCA_019747155.1 Pseudomonadaceae bacterium | reverse complement strand
GAAGACCTCTGCACCGTCATGGCCCAGCGCCTGTCGATTCTGCATGGCCTGAATGCCCCGGAATTCTTCGACAAGAGTCTGTTCCGCCATTTCATCCAAACCCTCTTGGATGAAGGCGTACTGCGCCAGGACGAAGCCGGCAAACTCAGCTATCACGAGCTGCTCGGCGAACTGGCCGAAGGCGCCGCCAAACGGGTGCTGCCGGCAGAGATTCGCCTGTCGATCCGCCAAGTGGCGCTCGACCACAACGACGAAGCGGCCGAGCTGTAACACCCAAGCAACCGCAACGCACCCTGCAACGGGGCGCGTTGCGGGGCGCCCGGCCACACGCACACACCTCGCCACAACCAGCCTGATTCCTGACCAATCACTCGTGCGTTAAACCGCGCGGCCGTGTTACTGCGCCCATAATTCAACCACCAAGCAAACTGATAGTCGGCCGCAACTGAAACCCTTATTGCTTTTAGCCTTAAAGAAAATGACTTATAGGTCAGCATATTTGTTGACCAAGAAGTCAATAAACTCTAAATTTGACCCACAGCAATGCTAAAAAACAATAAAAGTGTTCGGAGGTCATTTGTGATTCAGTTTTTACTCAATCAAGAGTTACGCAGCGAGTCGAGCCTTGATTCCAATGTCACGGTGCTCGAGTACTTGCGCAACCATGCCGGCAAGCCCGGCACCAAAGAAGGTTGCGCCTCTGGCGACTGCGGCGCCTGCACCGTGGTGGTTGGCGAGCTAGAAAGCGTCAATGGCCGCGAGAGCATCCGCTATCGCAGCCTGAACTCTTGCCTGACCTTCGTCTCGTCCTTGCACGGCAAACAGCTGATCAGCGTCGAAGACCTCAAACACCAAGGCCAATTGCACAGCGTGCAGCAGGCGATGGTCGACTGCCACGGCTCGCAGTGCGGCTTCTGCACGCCGGGTTTTGTCATGTCGTTGTTTGCTCTGCAAAAGAACGCCGACGGTCAGGACGACGCCAGCGTACGCCACGCCAAGACCCACGAAGCGCTGGCCGGCAACCTGTGCCGCTGTACCGGCTACCGCCCGATTCTGGATGCCGCCGAGCAGTCCTGTTGCCAAGCCCAGCCTGATCAGTTTGATGCCCGCGAAGCCGCAACCATCGCTCAGCTGCAAAGCATCGCCCCGAAAGAAACCGCCGAACTCAACAGTGGCGACAAGCGCTGCCTGGTGCCACTGACCGTCGCCGACCTGGCCGACCTGTACAGCTCGCACCCAGAAGCGCGGCTACTGGCCGGTGGTACCGACCTGGCGCTGGAAGTCACCCAATTTCACCGCGCCCTGCCGGTGATGATCTATGTCGGCAACGTCGCCGCCCTCAAGCGTATCGACAAGTTCGACGACCGCCTGGAAATCGGCGCAGCCACCTCCTTGACCGATTGCGCCGCTGCACTGGCCGCCGAATACCCGGATTTCGGCGAGCTGTTGCAGCGCTTCGCCTCACTGCAAATCCGTAATCAGGGCACCCTGGGCGGCAACATCGGCAACGCCTCACCGATTGGCGATACCCCGCCACTGCTGATCGCCCTCGGCGCGCAGTTGCTGCTGCGCAAAGGCGATAGCACCCGCACCCTGCCACTGGATCAGTACTTCCTCGATTACCGCGTCACCGCACGGCAAGAAAGCGAGTTCATCGAAAAAATCATCGTGCCGCGTGCAACAAAGCAGCAAACATTCCGCGCCTACAAGGTCTCCAAGCGCCTGGACGACGATATCTCGGCAGTCTGCGCGGCCTTCAATCTGCGTATCGAGGCAGGCTTGGTAACCGATGCCCGCGTCGCCTTCGGCGGCATGGCCGCTATTCCTAAACGGGCCAACGCCTGTGAGCAGGCGCTGATCGGCGCCGCCTGGAATCAAGCCACGGTGGAACGTGCCTGTGCAGCCTTGGCGGATGACTTTATGCCGCTGTCGGATTTCCGTGCCAGTAAAGAGTATCGCCAGCTGATCGCGCAAAACCTGCTGCGCAAGTTCTTCCTCGAACTGCAAACCCCTGACGTCGCAACCCGGGTGACTGCCCATGTCTAATCATCACGTTGAAAAGAGCCAAACCGAACTGGCCGCCCTCTTCGCCCAGGGCCTGAGCACCGGCGTTGGCCGCAGCGTCAAGCACGACAGCGCCGACAAACATGTGTCCGGCGAAGCCACCTATATCGACGACCGCCTGGAGTTCCCCAACCAACTGCACGTCTATGCGCGTATGAGCGACCGGGCCCACGCCCGCATCATCAGCATCGACACCGCGCCCTGCTACGCCATCCCTGGCGTGACCCTAGTGATCACCAGCAAAGATGTGCCGGGGCAACTGGACATAGGCGCCGTAGCACCAGGTGATCCGCTGCTGGCCGATGGGCTGGTCGAATTCGTTGGCCAACCGATTCTCGCGGTGGCCGCCAAAGACCTGGAAACCGCCCGCAAAGCGGCAATGGCGGCGATCATCGAGTTTGAAGACCTGGAACCAGTGCTCGACGTCGAAGTGGCCCTGGCCAAGAAGCACTTCGTGCTCGACAGCCACCAGCACAAGCGCGGCGACTCCGTTGCCGCCCTGGCCACTGCGCCACGCCGGCTGCAGGGCAAGTTGCATATCGGCGGTCAGGAACACTTCTACCTGGAGACTCAGGTGTCCTCGGTAATGCCCACCGAAGACGGCGGCATGATCGTTTATTGCTCAACCCAAAACCCTACCGAAGTGCAGAAGCTGGTGGCCGAAGTGCTCGGCGTGGCCATGCACAAAATCGTCATCGACATGCGCCGCATGGGTGGCGGTTTCGGCGGTAAAGAGACACAAGCGGCAGGCCCGGCCTGCATCTGCGCGGTGATTGCGCACCTGACCGGGCGGCCGACCAAAATGCGCCTGCCGCGCGTCGAAGACATGCTGATGACTGGCAAGCGCCATCCGTTCTTCGTCCAGTACGACGTCGGTTTTGATGACAACGGCCGCCTGCACGGCATCCAACTGGAGCTGGCCGGCAACTGCGGCTACTCGCCAGACTTGTCGGGCTCGATCGTCGACCGCGCCATGTTCCACTCCGACAATGCCTACTACCTGGGCGATGCCACCATCAACGGCCATCGCTGCAAGACCAACACCGCCTCCAACACCGCCTACCGTGGTTTCGGCGGCCCGCAGGGGATGGTCGCCATCGAAGAGGTGATGGACGCCATCGCCCGTTCGCTAGGCAAAGACCCGCTGGACGTGCGTAAAGCCAACTACTACGGCAAGACCGAGCGCAACGTCACCCACTACTACCAGACGGTCGAAGACAACCTGCTGGAAGAGATGACCGCAGATCTGGAGGCCAGCAGCGACTACGCCAAGCGCCGCCAAGAAATCATCGCCTTCAACGCCAGCAGCCCGATTCTGAAAAAAGGCCTGGCGCTTACCCCGGTGAAATTCGGCATCAGCTTTACCGCCACCTTCCTCAACCAGGCCGGCGCGCTGATCCACATCTATACCGATGGCAGTATTCACCTGAACCACGGCGGCACCGAGATGGGCCAAGGCCTCAATACCAAGGTTGCGCAGGTGGTTGCCGAAGTGTTCCAGGTGGATATTGAGCGAATTCAGATCACCGCCACCAACACCGACAAGGTGCCAAACACCTCACCAACCGCCGCCTCCAGCGGTACCGACTTGAATGGTAAAGCCGCGCAAAACGCCGCCGAAATCATCAAGAAGCGTTTGGTGGAATTCGCCGCACGGCATTACAAGGTCACCGAAGAAGACGTGGAATTTCGCAACGGCCAAGTGCGCGTGCGCGATCAGTTCGTCAGCTTCGAGGCGCTGATCGCCCAGGCCTATTTCGGTCAGGTGTCGTTGTCCAGTACCGGCTTCTACCGCACCCCGAAGATTTTCTACGATCGCACTAAAGCCGCCGGCCGGCCGTTCTACTACTACGCGTTCGGCGCCGCCTGCGTCGAGGTGCTGGTCGACACCTTGACCGGCGAATACAAGATGCTGCGTACCGACATCCTGCATGACGTCGGCGCCTCGCTGAACCCGGCCATCGACATCGGCCAGGTGGAAGGCGCGTTCGTCCAGGGCATGGGCTGGCTGACCATGGAAGAGCTGGTCTGGAACGCCAAGGGCAAGTTGATGACCAACGGCCCGGCCAGCTACAAGATCC
>JAIERD010000196.1 GCA_019747155.1 Pseudomonadaceae bacterium | reverse complement strand
CGCACCCCGGACAATAGATGATCTAAGCGATGCGAGATGGGCTGGCCAACCGTGACCGTGGCCGGCAGCAAGGCTAAACGTTGACGAATATCAGCCATAATCGTTTCCCGCGAGCGCTCGGAACGCTTGAGGTCGACGTCAATTTCACTCGAATGCACGCCTTCGGCATGCTCATCCAACTCGGCCCGACCGGTGCGCCGGCCGACGCTCTTCGCTTCCGGCACTTCAAGGATCAGTACCTCCGCCAGGCTGCCTATGCGATTAGACTCGCTCAACGAGGTGCCCGGGTTAAGTAGCAGGCTGATGGTCAAGGTGCCTTCGTTAAACGCCGGCAAAAAAGCCTTGGGAAAATAAGGCACGGTCGCCAACGCGGCGATCAGCAACAGCACGGCGCCGATCAGGGCCACTTTGGCATGCGCAAAAGAGGCCACCAACAGCCGTCGATCCCAACGTTTGAGCCAAGTCACCAGGGGTGAATCACCGTGACCGATTTGCTTCATCTTCGGCAGCAAGTAGTAACAGAGCACCGGCGTGACCGTCAGGGCTACCAGCAAGCTGGCCAGAATAGAGGTGATGTAGGTCACCCCCAGCGGCGCAAACAAGCGCCCTTCTATGCCTGGCAAGGCAAACAGCGGCACGAACACCAGCACCACCACAAGGGTTGCTACTATCACCCCGGAACGAACTTCATTACAGGCCGCAGCTATCACCTTGATGGTGCTGGCGATATTCTTCGGCTGTTGCTCCTTAAGCCGGCGCAAGACGTTTTCGACATACACCAGGGCATCGTCCACCAGCTCACCAATGGCAATCGCCAGCCCGCCCAGGGTCATCACATTGACCGACAGGCCCAAGGCCTTGAACACCATAAAGGTGATGGCCAGCGCCAGCGGAATGGCCGTCAGGGAAATCAGAGTGGTGCGCACATTCATCAAGAACAGCAGCAAAATGATTGCCACCATGATGGCGCCATCGCGCAAGGCTTCCTGCACGTTGGCAATCGAGGCGTCGATAAAATCGGCTTGACGAAAGGATACCTGCGGCTTGCTGATCCCGGCGGGCAAGGCTTTCGACAGGCTTACCAGCGCGTCTTCAATTTCTCCGGTGAGCTTGATCGAGTCGGCATTTGGCTGCTTTTGTACGCTGACAATCACCGCCGGCTTTCCGGCAAACCCGGCATCGCCACGCTTAAAGGCTGCAGCAAATTTCACCTCAGCCACCTGTTTGAGCAGAATCGGTTGGCCATTGACCACCTTTACCGCCAGGTTTTGCATATCTGCTAATTTGGTGGTTCGACCCATATTGCGGATCAGGTATTCGCGGGCATTCTGCTCTAGGTAGCCGCCACTGGTGTTGCTGGAAAACCCCTTTAAGGTGCTGACCAGCTCGTCATAGCTGACGCCCAATTGAGCCATCATCGCCGAGTTGGGCTCGACTCGAAATTGCCGCACTTCGCCGCCAATCGGAATCACCTGGGCCACGCCGGGGATCGACAGCAAGCGTGGGCGCAGGACGAAATCGACATACTCGCGCACGGCCATGGGGCTGCTGTTAGCCGGGTCGGCCGGGAAGGCAATCAGCATGATTTCGCCCATCACCGAAGAGATCGGCCCCATCGCCGGCTTGACGCCTTCTGGCAGCTGCTCTTTGACTTCCGCCAGGCGCTCAGCGATCAGCTGACGGTTGCGATAAATGTCCGAGCCCCATTCAAACTCAGCATACACAATCGACAAACCTATCCCCGACACCGAGCGCACGCGAGTAACGCCGGGCATGCCATTCAAGGCAGTTTCCAAAGGGAAGCTGACCAGCTGCTCGACCTCCTCCGGCGCCATGCCGCCCGCTTCAGTCATGATGGTAACAGTGGGCTTGTTTAGGTCGGGAAAGACATCCACGGACATTTGCTGCGCGGTCAGGCCGCCATAGATCATGGTGATTACGGCAAAGGCCAACACAAACAGCCGATTTTGCAGGCTGGAATTAACGATCCAACTAAACATCCGCGTTCCTCGATAGGGCAATAGTGCAATAGGTCAACGTTGCGGACTCAGCGGATTTGATTAAGCAGGCTAGCGCCTTCGGTGACCACGCGACTGCCGGGTTTGATCTGCGTCACCAGTACCGTCTTGCCATCCAATGCGTTTGGCTGCACGGGCACGGCGCGAAACAGCAGCGCCTGTTCGTGCAGCCAGACCACCGATTCATTGGCGTTATTTTTCACCACACTGCTGGCGGGCAGCACCACCCCAGCGATTTTCTCGCGGGTTAGGGCAATCAGCCGGACCGGTTGCCCTAACGCCAATGGCAAGGGTTGCTGCGGGGCAAAGCGCAGTGGCAAGGCACCGTCGCGCAGCACCAAAGCGCCGCCCAGATAACGCAAACTAACGCCTTGCAACGAGGCACCGGCTAGGTTGTCGACCAGCGCCGGATCATAGGCCAGCGCTTCGATCTGCAGCCCAGCCGGGTCGATAATGCTGAACAACACATCGCGCGGCTCGACCACCTGACCATTGAGCACATTGCTCGCCGCCAACACTCCGGCGCTCGGCGCGCGCAACGCCTCACCCGCATGCACCGCTGCCAGCGCCGCAGCACGTCCACGCAGCTCGGCCAATTCTGCCTGAGCCGCTTGCAGCTCTTTACCGGGCACTGTATTGACCAACGCCTGCAAGCGTTGCAGGTTTTGCTGAGCCAGGGTCAGCTGGCTACGGGTCGCGGCCAGTTCAGCCTGTTGTTGCGCCAGTTCATAGGCGCTTACGGTCGGGATGTTCCAGGCAAGAATTTGGCCCTTAGTGATCGGACTGCCAAGCCCCGGTATACCGCCGTTTGGGGCTTTAATCCGACCGCTACTGCTGGCCTGTACCTGACCGCCGCGATTGGGATCCATCACCACATGGCCATTTAATTCGACCGACTTAGCCACCGTGCTTTGGCTTGCCAGCAAGGTAAGCACGCCTAGTCGATGCTGGGCCTCTTTGGGCAACATTACGCGACCATCCGGCAAGCGCTGTGGATTATTGCCGCTGCTCTGTACCGGCGCGGCCTCGGCATGCACCTCATCACCGTGGGCCCAGGTAGTAGGGCTATGGCTGATCGCAACCGCCAGCATCAACATCAATGCGCTGACAGATACGGACTTGGCGCTTAGCGTGCGGTTCATAATGCTGAGGCTCCGTGATTACGCAAAACGCGACACTGACGGCGCGTGAACAGCAGTACTGCAATGGCAAGTGCGGCGAGCACCCCACCCAACCACCACAGTCGGCGGCTTGCATGGGCATGTTCGGTTGCTGCGCTAGTCGTGACACTCAGTACTGTGTCGAGCAAATCGGACTGCTCCCCCGCCACTACGGTAAACAGCAGGCTATGCTCGCCCGGATGATTCAAGGCGCTAGCGTTGCCTTGATAGGTGCCTGGGGCAACCGCCTGCAAAGTGGCTTTAAAGCTGTCGCTTTCCACTTCAATGTTGGCCCCAAGCACCGGCTGGTTGTCGCTGTAACTGTCCAGATAGACCGTTAAGGTGTCGCCCTGCAGCTGAGTAAATAACTCAAAATCGCTCGACTTGGCCTCTGCACTGGGCAGACTGCGGGTATTCGTCGGTAGCGCTTGCGCCTCGCCATGATCTTCGCCGCCATGGGCAAACACGCCAGTGAGCGGCAGGCTCAATACGGCGGCCAGAAAAATCTTGTAGCCCATCATGGTAAAACTCCAGCAGCCTGATTAAAACGTGAAATGGCCCGACCTATGGCGTACTCGGCGCGGGTCACTTGCGACTGAGCATCCAGCAGTTCCTGCTGGCTACGAATTTGCGTAATCAGATCGAATTGTCCCAGCCGAAAGCCCTTAGCAACCCAGCCAGCGCGCTCATTAACTCGTGGCAGCTCTTCAACAGCTAATGCCTGCTGCTGCTGGCTCTGGCTGAGTTCAAGACGGGCACTGGCGAGCTCGGCGCTAATGCGTTGACTTTCCAGTTCACGAGTTGTTTGCGCCTCAATCCAGTCGGCATTGGCCGCTGTTATGCGCGGTTGATTGCGTGACTCTGAGCCAAACGGAACGGTGATACCGAGTTTGATCCGGCCACGATAGGGGTCATCAAAAGCATCCCGTTCTGAGGTGTAGCTAAGCGCCACTTCAGGAGCG
>JAIERD010000180.1 GCA_019747155.1 Pseudomonadaceae bacterium | reverse complement strand
GGTCGAAGGCCTGTCCGTCGCGGCGATCAGCTACTACCTGGTGGGTTTGACCAAGTACCTGGCCGAGTCGGCCAAAGCCCTCGGTTTGATCCACAACAGCGCGCTGATCACCGGCCTGGCCGTGCCGCTCTGCGTCGGTGCGGTGTGGTATGCCATGCGCAAATTACGCCGCACCCTGGAACAATCTGAACCAAGCTGAGATTGCCTGGTAGAGAATCCCACTGCGGGTAAAGGTGAAAAATCAGCCGGGCACTGTAATTTTTCGTGCAAGGCAGACTCTACTGTTTGCCCACTACCTGCGGATGAGCCCCATGAAACGACGCACCCTGTTGCACAGCTTGGCCCTGCTCGGCCCCCTGGCGTTACTCAGCCGCTATGCCGGCGCTGCGAGCGACGCCGAGCCGGGCGCGCAAAGCATTCAAGCTCTCGACAAAGCCCACGAAACTTGGCGGCCGCTGCTGTCGCCTGAGGCTTACGCCGTACTGTTTGACGAAGACACCGAGCGTTCAGGCTCCAGCCCATTAAACGATGAACACCGCGATGGCACTTTCGTTTGCGCCGCCTGCTACTTGCCGCTGTTCGACAGCGCCAGCAAATTCAACAGTGGTACCGGCTGGCCGAGTTTTACCCAGCCGCTTGCCGGGCATGTAGCGCTTAGCCGCGACTTCAAACTGATTTTGCCGCGCACCGAATACCACTGTGCCCGCTGTGGCGGCCATCAGGGTCACAGGTTTGATGACGGCCCGGCACCGCGTGGCGAGCGCTGGTGCAACAACGGCGTGGCGTTGCGCTTTATCCCTAAAACCGAAACCTTGCCAGCGTTGCGGAGCTAATCATGCCTAACATTTTTTTCCCGTTGCGCAGCCGCCTGCGTCTTGGCGCGCTGCTGATCGGCCTGCTCGGGTTCAATAATTTCGCCGCAGCGGCGGATGCTGCCAGCCCAGACAACAGCGCCGTGGCGGTGTTTGCCGGCGGTTGTTTTTGGTGTACCGAATCGGACTTTGACAAGGTTGCCGGCGTGCTCTCGACCACCTCGGGCTACATTGGTGGCAGCTTGGCAAACCCCAGCTATGAGGCGGTATCCGCTGGCCAAAGCGGTCACTTCGAAGCGGTGCAGGTGCGTTTTGACCCGAGCAAAATCAGCTATGCCAAACTGCTGGAAGCCTACTGGCCAACCATCGACCCACTGAATGCCGATGGCCAGTTCTGCGACAGCGGCCCGCAATACCGCAGTGCGATTTTTTATAACAGTGCACAGCAACAACAGTTAGCCGAAGCATCAAAAGCAGCCCTGGCCGCCTCCGGGCGCTTACCAGCGCCCATCGCGACGCAGATTCTACCGGCTGGCAGCTTCTACCCGGCTGAGGACTACCATCAGGACTATCACAGCAAAAATCCGCTGCGCTACAACTACTACCGTCACGGCTGTGGCCGCGACGCGCGCCTAGAAGCAGTCTGGGGCAAACCGCAGTAATGCGGTTATGGCTTACGCGACTCAGTTGCGTGCGTGCACAACATTGAAGTTTTTGATCCCAACACGCTGCTCTAGGCTTTGCGCCAGAGCAATCATCGGCGTACCACAACGGCGGCAATGGGCGATGGCGACAAAACGCCACTCAGCGCTGCCCTTGCTGTAGGTAATGCTGATCGAGCCCATCGCCATATCAAAGCCATGGCTCATCAGAAAACCACGCAACTCGCCTTCATCCGGGTGAAAGCCCGGTTCAAAACGCAACGTAATGCCTATCGCCGGGCGTTGCGGCAAATGCGACTCCAGCCGTGACAAGCCAAGCATGCACAGCGCCGACAGCAGCGCGAGCATGATTGCTGCGGCATAAAAGCCGACACCAACCATCACCCCAATGGCCGACGAAGCCCAGATCGACGCCGCCGTGGTCAGGCCACTGATGCTCATACCCTCTTTCATGATTACCCCGGCACCGAGAAAGCCGATGCCGGTGACAATCCCCTGAATAATTCGGGTCGGATCACTGCCGTTGGTGTTAGGCACCCCGTGACCGGCGTACCAATCCACGGAAAAACCCGCAATCACCGTCAACGCCGCCGAGGCCATGCACACCAACCCATAGGTGCGCATACCCGCCGCACGGCCATGATAAGCACGCTCATAACCAACCAAGCAGCCCAGCACCAAGGCGCCAAACAGGTTCATGAAAATCAACAGATTGACTTGCAGGGCCGACGAGGACCAAAAATCCAACAGCATCTCGGTGGACAACTGATTCATACCAACACCCTCAGCGGCGCATATGCCATTTGCTTGAGCATAGCCACGCCAAGGTAATTCGAGTGTTGCAGCGCGGGTTTATCTGCGGCGCGGTTTCGAGCGCCAAGCCTGTCCGGCGCCAACCAGCAGCCAGCTAAAACTGAACGCCAACAAGGCAAACTTGAGGCTGGCACACAGCGCCGCCAGCAGGGCGAAAGGGTCAAAAGACTGGCTTAGTAACAATTGGATCAAGGCGTAGTTTTCCAGTGCGTCAGCCAAACCTGCCAGCAGTGCCAAATGCGCCACCAGCCGGGTCAAGGGTTGCCATTTGCCTGACTGCAACGCTGCCACGCCCATCAGCGCCAACCACAAGAGCCCGACATAAAGCACAATAAACAGATAGTCCAGGCCCAGGCTAAGCATCGCCAATTGCTGCCCGCGTACACCCCAATCCTGCAACTGCGCGGCGCAGGAGGCGCTAAAGGCGCAAAACTCAAAGGACACAATGCCATGGGCGGTGCTGCTGGTTTGCAGGCCACCGTCAATCAAACGCATCGCCACCAACACCGGCACAAACAACAGCAAGAGCCCACGCCACAACCAGGCAAAGTGCCTGCCGGATAAGTCATCCATAACCGCTCTCTCGGACTTCATCGCGCCGTTTAACCGGGGCTTTATTCGTCACGCTGATACTGGTAACTGCCCTGTACCGATTGCTGTGGCACACGCAGGCCATTGGGATACTCAGTGCTCTGGCGAATGCCGCCCGATTGTTGCAGCGTCGAGCCGCCATACACAGTGCTGCTGCGCGTCGACACGCCATTGGGCAGACCCGGCACTGGCTGCACGTCATAACTCTGACTGCGTGAAGAGCTGCCGATACTGCCCGAAGCGCCAGGGCTCACCGAGTACACCTCAATAGCTTGAGGTTGACTTTTTAGCGGTTCAGCCGCCAACACCGGCAACGTCCATATCGCGATAAAAATCAACACGCCGCGTTTGGTAAAACTCATCACACCCACCTCTTTTATGCCGTTACAACCGGTCACTCATAACTGCTTCAGTGTCTGCCCGCGTGGGCCTCACAGCAAGCAGCAGAAACCGCCAACAGGCCAGTGAATTTAACTGATTCTTTGCGGTCTACTGGCGCATAGCAGATTCATGTTTCAAACTGATTAACGCTCGTTAAGTGCGCTTGACCACCCGGCCAAGCACTCTCCAAGCACTCTTGCTCTAGGAGTTCCTGTGCGCCCTCTCAGCCGCTGGCTGCCAAAACCCACTGCCACCTTCAGTCTTGCACTGTTGTTGCTGGCGCTTCCGTTGGCCAGTCGGTTTTTGCTCGGCTGGTCTGATCCACGCGGCTATGCCTCAGACCTTGCCATCGGCGGTCTGTTGCTGTTGTTTCTGCGCCAGCGCTCACTCTGGCTGGCATTGCCAGTGCTGCTGTTTTGGGCGCTGTTGAGCTTGGGCGCCGCCGAATTGGTCAGCGCGGTCGGCCGTATGCCGGAGGCCAGCGACCTGCATTATCTAACCGATGCACAGTTTCTCAGTCAGTCCACCGAAGGTGGCGGCATCGCTCATCCGCTACTGGCCCTGAGCTTGCTGCTGGGGATTGTGCTGTACCTGCTGTCGGCTCGGCGCCAATTGCCCGCCTCGGCGCGGCACTCGCGCTACCTCTATGCCGCGCCATTGTTATTGCTGCTCGGTCACAGCACAGCGTCTTACTTGCAGCCGAGCGAGGCAGATGAATGGCGTCAATTCAACCTACCGCACAAGCTGCTCGCCACCGCCGTAAATACCGGCCAACAACAACTCGAGAGCTGGCTCGATGACATCCCAGTTGACAGCCCAGTCGAAATTGCTGGGCTGAGCCAACTCGAACTTAATGGCACACGTTTGATTTAC